>DATHXZ010000134.1:0-2386 GCA_035459405.1 Chthoniobacterales bacterium | reverse complement strand
GGCAGGCCCAAAAACGCCGAACACCTTCGGCCAGCGCCACCATGCCACTGCCTCGAGTTCAGCGCGGGTGCGCACGAGGTCGTAACCGGCACCGTCCGCCTCAGTCAACAGATCGCGGCCATCGCTGCGCGCGCCTCCGTCGCCGTCTGGCAGGAAATCCACAGATCCGCCGCCAAGAACGATGTCGATTTTGGCGCTGTCGATCAGCGTCCGTGCCAGCTCGAGCTTGTCGTCTGTTGCGCCGGTATGCGCATAGAATGCCGCGGGCGTTGCATTCGTTAGGCGAGAGTCCGTGATGAGCCCGGTGGTTCGGCCGCTGGCCCGCGCGAGCTCGAGCAGATTCGCGACCGTGTTCCCCTCAGCGTCTACCCCGAGGGTGCCGTTATTGACTTTCAGGCCGGTGGCGATCGCGGTCGCAGCCGCGGCGCTGTCGGGAGTCGCGGAATCATTCGAGTAATTCTTCAGCAGGGCGGTCTGGCGCAAACTGTCGAGCGTGAGCGGTGTCTCGGCATTCGCGGCGTACATCCGCAGGGCGGCCAACCGCGCCGGGGTGAGCCCTTCGCCGATGAAGAGGATGATGCCGAACGGCTTCTGCACCACCCAGTAGCGGAAGTAGAGAACGCCGAAGCCGGCGAATACGAAAAGGCAGAACAGCGCGAGGAGCTGATTGCGCCATTTCACGAGGGCGATGTAGAAGCTGCGCCTGTGCTATGTCAACGAAAGAACCGGCTTGTGCCGCTCGGGGCGGCTCGTCAGATTCGCCGCCATGGCGAAGCCGGTCGTGCTGCTGATTCGGGACGGGTGGGGGATCAATCGCGGCGGCAGAGAACAACGCGACCTGAACGGCGACGAAACCCTGCTGGCGTGCACTCCTTTCCACGATGAGCTCTACGCGAAATACCCACAGAGCACGTTGAGCGCGAGCGGGCTTGATGTCGGGCTGCCCGCCGGTCAGATGGGCAATTCGGAAGTCGGCCATCTGAATCTTGGTGCAGGGCGCATCGTTTATCAGGATCTCACGCGCATTAACAAGGCCGTCGCGGAAGGCAAACTGCGCGACAATGCCGTGCTCGCTGAGGCGTTCGCGCGCGCGAAGAAGGGCCGGCTGCATTTTCTCGGCCTCGTCTCGAACGGGGGCGTCCACAGCCATCAGGAGCATCTCGTCGCGCTCGCGTGCGCGGCGGCTGAGGCAGGCGTGACCGACATTGTTGTGCATGCGATAACCGATGGTCGTGATGCGTCGCCGACCGGCGGCGACGAATACCTCGGCGAAGTCGAGAAGGGGCTGGAGCCAAGCGGCGCACGGATCGCGACCGTAATCGGCCGCTACTATGCGATGGATCGAGATCGACGTTGGGAGCGCAACAAGCTCGCGTGGGATGCGATTGTGCTCGGGCGCGGTGAGCCAAGCACCGAGCAGCCGTCGGCTGCGCTGAGGCGTCGCTACGCGACTGGCGAAACTGACGAATTTCTCCAGCCGCTCATCTTTTCAGAACGCAATCAGCAGCGCGTCAACGATGGCGACGTCATCCTATTCTTCAATTTTCGCGCGGACCGCGCGCGGCAGTTATCACAGGCCTTTCTGCGCGCCGATTTCGACGGGTTCGATCGCGAGGTCACGCCGCGCGTGCGTTACGTCACGCTCACTGAGTACGACAAGACGTACGGCTGCCCCGCAGTCTTCGAGGCGCAATCGCTCGAGAACATCCTCGGCGAGGTGGTGGCGAACGCCGGGCTCAAACAGCTGCGCATCGCGGAGACAGAGAAATACCCGCACGTCACCTACTTCTTCAACGGTGGCGTCGAGCATCAGTTCCCGGGTGAAGATCGAGTCATCGTTCCCTCGCCGAAGGATGTCCCGACCTACGACCGCAAACCAGAAATGAGCGCCCCGGAAGTGACGCGCAGAGTCGTGGAAGCGCTCGCCGGCTACGACCTCGTCATCCTCAATTTCGCCAATCCGGACATGGTAGGACACACCGGAGTCGTTGAGGCGGGGGTGAAAGCAGTGGAGGTGATCGACGACTGCGTGCGGCGTGTGATCGAGACGACACTCGCGTCCGGCGGCAGGTGCCTCGTCACGGCGGATCACGGAAATTGCGAGCAGATGCGGAACGCGGACGGTTCGCCGAATACCGCGCATACAACGAACCTTGTGCACATCGTCTACGTCGCGGACGACGCCGCGCAGTTTCGGGTCCAAAGCGGTATCCTGGCAGACGTCGCTCCCACTCTCTTGTTCTTGTTAGGTTTACCGCAACCCAGCGAGATGACCGGGCGCAACCTCCTCGTCCGCGCCGCCAGCTAAGCCGATCGTTTCCGCTCCGCCTGCACGGTGTCGAAAGTGATTTCGAGCTGGCGGTTCAGGTGCCGCGTGCCGGCATTC
>DATHXZ010000133.1:0-6471 GCA_035459405.1 Chthoniobacterales bacterium | reverse complement strand
CGTGCGCTCCCCCGATGAGTTCGGACGCGCTTCTCGAGGTTGAGGACCTCCGCACGTACTTCCACACGCGCGCCGGAGTAGTGCGCGCCGTCGACGCTCTATCGTTCGATATCCGCAAAGGCGAGACCCTCGGCATCGTCGGCGAATCCGGCTCCGGTAAGTCTGTCGCCTGTTATTCCTTGCTCCGCCTGATCCCGCAGCCGCCTGGGCGTTTCGAGAGTGGGCGCGCGATGTTCGATGGCACGGACTTGCTGCATTGCTCAGACGCCGCGCTGCGCGAGATCCGCGGCCAGCGCATCGCCATGATCTTCCAGGATCCGATGACGTCGCTGAACCCGTACATGCGTGTCGGCGAACAGCTCATCGAGCCGCTGCTCCTGCATTCCGATCTCGGCCGCGAAGAGGCGTGGCGACTTGGCATCGCGGCGCTGCGAGACGTGGGCATCCAGGATCCGGAGAAGCGGATGCGCTCCTATCCGCACGAATTCTCCGGCGGAATGCGGCAGAGGGTGATGATCGCGATGGCCTTGATCACACGGCCCGAGTTGCTCATCGCGGACGAGCCGACGACCGCGCTCGACGTCACGGTTCAGGCCCAAATCCTCGAGCTGATTCGCAAATTGCAGCGCGACCTCGGCAGCGCTGTCATCTTCATCACGCACGATATCGGCATCGTCTCGAGCTTCTGCGATCGCGTGCTCGTGATGTACGCGGGCCGCATTATCGAGACGGCACCGACGGCGCAGCTGTTCTACGAACCGAAGCACCCCTACAACCAGGCGCTGCAACGCGCGATCCCGGCTCTGAATGCAAAAGGCCGTGATCTCTACACGATCCCCGGCGCGCCGCCGGATGTCTCGAAAGCGATCCGCGGCTGTCCATTTGCACCGCGTTGCGATTACGCGCAGGAGAAATGCGTCACCTCAGAGATCGAGCTTTGGGAGGTGGGGCCGAACCACCGCTCGGCCTGTTTGCGCGTGAAGCTCGGCGAAATCGACCTCACACCGGCTGACCGTCCTGCGGGGGTGGTTGTCGAAGATGGCATCCGCGCGTAGCTATTTTACGGTCACGCACGTATCATTCGCATGAACAACAGCACGGAATTCGGCAGCTCACGTTCGTGGATCTTCGTCGCGCTGGTGGCGATCGTCACGGCGGGCGCCGTGATCTTCTTCCTCAACCGAGCAATGGCACAAAAGAACGACACCGCACCGACGCAGACAACCGGCGAAGACGCAGAGCTCCGCAAGCGCCTCACGAAAGAGCAGTACTACGTCACGAAGCAGAACGGCACCGAAGCTCCGTTCCGGAACGAATATTGGGACAACAAACGCGCCGGCATCTACGTCGACGTAATCAGCGGGGAACCGCTCTTCAGTTCGCTCGACAAATTCGATAGCGGCACCGGCTGGCCCAGTTTCACGAAGCCAGTCGCGAAAGAGAACGTCATCGAGAAGAACGACGCGTCGCACGGAATGGTGCGCGTGGAGGTCCGCTCGAAGACGAGCGACTCGCATCTCGGCCACTTATTCGACGACGGCCCGCGCGACAAAGGCGGCATGCGATACTGCATGAACTCAGCATCAATGCGGTTCGTTCCTGTCGAGAAGCTGAAGGAGGAAGGCTACGAGCGTTTCCTCCCGCTCTTCGAAGGCAAGAAGTAACGCGTTGCGAGGTTCTGGGGAGCACGGGATGTTATCCCGTGGTAGTTTGGAAGCCTTCCAAGCTGCTGCGCGAAGCGCCCTGATTGATCCAACGCGCTGCGACGCACCTGTTTGCCGGAGACTCCGGCGAACCACGGGATGACATCCCGTGCTCCCCAGCAGTAGAACGGCGCACCTGTGTTACATTGCGCGCGCCCATGCCTGCCGCGTTCCTCGACCTGCAAGATGTAAGGACGCACTTCCCCGTCGAGAGCGGGTTCGTGCTCAAGCGGCAGATCGGTAGCGTCAAGGCTGTCGACGGCGTGTCACTCTCCCTGCGGAAAGGCGAGGTGCTCGGCCTCGTCGGCGAATCGGGCTGTGGCAAATCCACGCTTGGCCGCACGATCCTGCAATTGCTCCGCGCGACTTCGGGCGCCGTCATTTTGGAGGGCCGGAACTTGAACGCGCTGCATGGGAATGAGCTGCGCCGCGCGCGGGCCGATTTCCAGATGATCTTCCAGGATCCATACGCATCCCTCAGCCCGCGAATGACAGTGTTCGACACGCTCGCGGAAGCGATCCGCGCGCACAAAAGGGTCTCACGCCGCGAGATGCCCGCGCGCGTTGCCGAGCTGATGAGCAAGGTCGGCCTGCTGCCGCGCGCAATGAAGAAGTATCCGCACGAGTTCTCCGGCGGGCAGCGGCAGCGCATCGCTATCGCGCGTGCACTCGCCGTCGAACCGAAGCTCATCATCGCGGACGAGCCGGTCTCCGCGTTGGACGTCTCGATCCAGGCGCAAATCATCAACCTCATTGCGAAGCTCCGTCGCGAGATGGACCTCACGCTCGTCTTCATCTCACACGATCTCTCGGTCGTGAAACATCTCTCGGACCGAATTGCCGTGATGTATCTTGGCAAAATCGTCGAGCTCGGCACGCCCGAGCAGGTCCTCGGCGGGGCGCTACACCCGTACACGAAAGCGCTGGTCAGCGCGGTGCCGATCCCGGATCCGAAACGCGAAAGCCACCGCAAACGGATTGTCCTCGCCGGCGATCCGCCTTCGCCGATGAACCCGCCGGTCGGCTGCCGGTTCCATCCGCGTTGCGCCTACATGATGGAGAAATGCAAAGCACAGGTGCCTCCGCTCCAGACGTGGGGTTTCGATCATCCGGCCGCGTGTATTCGCGTGCCGGAAATCCACGACGGTGACGGCAAGACGATAGCGGCAGCGACGACGCAGTGAGCTCATCGACCTCCGAGGTTTCGAAAGAAGATCGGTCCGCCCTGATCGCCGGAATCGCCGCGTTCGGCTTCTGGGGCATCATCCCGATCTATTGGAAGTGGATGGCGAGCGTGCCAGCTTCGCAGAGCCTGGCACATCGCGTCGTCTGGACAGTTATCTTCCTGATTGTGCTCCTGAGCTGGAAGCAGCGCTGGGGCGAGGTGCTCAGCGCGCTCAAGTCACGGCGCGCCACGTGGTATTGCCTCGCGAGCGGCGCCGCCATCTCGCTGAACTGGCTGGTGTTCATCTGGGCGGTGAACGCGAACCACGTCCTCGAGACCAGCCTCGGCTACTTCATGACACCGCTGGTGAACGTGCTTTTTGGCGCCGTTTTTCTGCGCGAACGATTGACCCGGCTTCAGCTCGCCTCGGTCCTCCTCGCCACTGCGGCCGTCCTAAACCTCACGTTAGGCTACGGCCGCTTCCCCTGGATCGCCGTCGTGCTCGCTGTCTCGTTCGGCCTTTACGGGCTGCTGCGGAAGGTCTCCGGCACCGCCGCGACGCCGGGATTGTTCATCGAGACGCTCCTCATGGTGCCAGTCGCGATCGGTTATCTGCTGTTCCAACAACTGCACGGCACCTTGTTCTTCGGCTCGCCGCATTGGACAGAGTCGGTCCTGCTCTTGACGACTGGCGCGGTCACAGGCCTGCCGCTCGTGTGGTTCGGCCATGCTGCACGGCATCTGCGCCTGACGACCCTTGGATTCCTGCAGTACATCGCGCCCAGTTTTACATTTTTCCTCAGCATCTTCCTGTACGACGAGCCGTTCACGCCCGCGCATCTGATTACGTTCGCGCTAATCTGGGTCGCGCTCGCAATGTTCACCGCCGAAACCGTGCGGCGGTGGCGCTCAGCACGAATTGCAACAGCAACAGCTGCGCGCATCGGCGAAGCTTCCGCGTAAGACCCGGACGCACTTCAATCATGTGGAGCGAGGACGACTTTCAATACGCGGTGGAGAACACGCGCGTGATTGTGGCCCCAGAGCAACAGATCGCCACGTTTGGGACGACGAGTTTTCGGTTCTACCTCATCTCGGAGCTGATGGATCAGGTGAACGAAGTGCGGGTGCGCGATGGGCACATTCATGCCGAGCGGCCACAGATCGTGGCGCCCGATCACTACGCGCGACTGCTGCTCGAAGGGTTCGGGGACAAGGCACAGCAGTATGTGGAGGCCCTGCGTGAACGGATGCGCAGCATCGCGGTGCTGCGATATGGGTTTCAGTTTCGGAAAACCGACGTCACCGAGAACCGGGTGCGCGGCTCCATCGACGCCGTTGTCGCGCGGACACGGGCGAAGGTCGAAAACGCGAACGAGCCGCTCAGCGCCATCATCCAGGGCGTGGATGACGCGTGGGAAGTCTGCCTGCTCAAGTTCACGATCGATATGATCGAGCGTTCATCCGGCGGAAACCTCGGCGACTTTCGCCGCCGCGGCTTGTTGTAGCTGGGACGGTGTCCCCGGCTGGTCTAACGCGTGCCACGTCTTCGACCTGCCGGGGACAGCGTCCCCGGCTACAGCTTCTCCCAGCGCCGCATCAGTTTCAGGAAGCGGATCGTGTCGCGAACGGGATGAATGCTGCTGACTTCGTCGCCGTAGACGGTGCTGATCGGCACGGACTCGATGCGGCCGCCATTCCGGCTCACGATGAACAGCACCTCAGTCTCGTAGTCGAACCGCTCCGCGCCATCGAGCACGTGCGGGATCACCCGCGCGGTCAGCATGCGGAAGCCGCACTGCGTATCGGGCACGTCCTGGCCGCAGACTCGACTGATGCGGCGGCTCATATAGCGGTTCACCGCACGGCGGACGAGCGGCATTTGCCGGACGTCATTCATGCGCGTGCCGATGAGCAGATCAGCGCCGAGCAGTGCGGCTGCGATAAAGCGCGCGATCTCCTCCGGCAGATGCTGGCCATCTGCATCGAGGATGATGACGTGCTGAAAGCCCCGTTCGAGCCAGTAACGAAGGCCCGTTTTGATCGACTCGCCTTTGCCGCCGTTGCGCTCGTGTTTGATGACTACCGCACCCGCGGCTCGCGCATTGTCCGCGGTCCCATCGGTCGAGCCGTCGTCGACCACAAGCACGTTGTCGACCTGCTTCAGCGTGCGCTCAACAACATCGCCGACGTGTTTCTCCTCGAAATACGCCGGGATGATCGCAGCGACCGTGGTTCGGTTCACCGCGCTCGCGCCTGGCGAACCGTCCATCGCTAGCGCACTACGGGATGGAAATCCGCGGCGTGGTAGGAGCTGCGAACGAGCGGCCCGGAAGCGACGTGCGAGAAGCCCTTCGCCCGGCCGATCTCGCCGTACGCTTCGAAGCGCTCCGGCGTGACGAATTCGACCACCGGCAGGTGATTCGGTGTCGGCCGGAGATACTGCCCAAGCGTGAGCACCTGGCACCCGATGTCACGCAAGTCGTCCATCGTGTGAAACAGCTCCGGCTCCGTCTCGCCGAGGCCGAGCATGACGCCGCTCTTTGTCACAACTTTCGGCGACATCTCCTTCGCCTTGCGCAGCGTCTCCAGCGAGGTGCGATACTTCGCGCGCGAACGCACCGCTGGTGTCAGCCGTTCCACTGTCTCCATGTTGTGATTGAAGATGTCAGGTGCAGCGTCGAGCACGACCTCGATGCACCAATCCTGCGCGTGAAAGTCCGGAGTCAGCACTTCGATGATGATCGAGGGATCCATCTCACGCACCGCGTTGATCGTGCGCGCAAAGTGATTCGCGCCACCGTCCTTCAGATCGTCGCGCGCGACCGCGGTGATGACGACGTGCTTCAAGTTCATCCGGCGCACCGCTTCGGCCACGCGCTCTGGCTCATCATGTTCCAGCGGGAATGGCTTCGCCGTGCTGACCGCGCAGAACCCACAGGCACGCGTGCAGCGTTCACCAGCAATCATCATCGTCGCGGTGCCCTGGCTCCAGCATTCCCAGCGGTTCGGACATTGCGCGCTCTCGCACACTGTGTGCAGCCGCAGGTCGGAAATCAGCGCCTTGGTCGAGAAGAATACCGGGTTTGAGGGCAGGCGAACCTTGATCCACGGCGGCTTCTGCGCCTGATGCAGCGACGGGTCGATCTTGGCGCAGGACATCGCCCGAAAGTTAGAGGTTGCTGATCGTCAAAGCAAACTGCGCTACAGCTTCGTGCGGGCTGAGAGCGCCTGATAAAGAGTCAGTTCGTCGGCTGACTCGAGTCCGCCGCCAACAGGCAGACCGTGCGCGATTCGCGTGATCGTGACGCCGAGCGGCTTGAGCAGCTCGACAAGGTAATTCGTCGTTGCCTCGCCTTCCACGTCGGCGGCGAGCGCCAGGATCACTTCCGAGAAACCCTCGCGTTCCACACGGGCCGACAGTTCGCCGATGCGCAGATCTTCCGGCCCGATGTGATCGAGCGGCGAAATGCGCCCGCCTAACGAATGATAACGACCGCGGAACGCGCTCGTCTTCTCGAGCGGCAGGATATCCGTCGGCTGCTCGACCACGCAAAGCTGGTCTGCAGCGCGTGTCGGATCGGCGCAAATTTCGCAAAGCTC
>DATHXZ010000132.1:0-2092 GCA_035459405.1 Chthoniobacterales bacterium | reverse complement strand
ATCACAGGACGGCCTTGTCTCGCGATATGTAAACCGGCCGATCTCTCGCACGCTCACACGGTGGCTCCTGAAGACGAACATCGTGCCGAGCACCTGGAGCGTTCTGATTTTCGCGCTTCCGCTCGCCGCATGCGCCGCGTTCCTGCGCGGGACTGGCGTCTGGTTCATCGTTGGGTGTGCTACCTTCCAGCTCTACAGCATCCTGGATGGGTGCGATGGCGAGATAGCGCGCGCGAAATTCCTGCAAACCGAGTTCGGTCGGCGGCTGGATAGCTTGCTCGATCTCACCGGCAACATGCTCCTCGCGCTTTGCCTCGGGATTGGCCTCGGGCTGCACGCACTGCCGTCGCTCAGTTTGTCGTGGTTCTACATCGCGGAAGGCGCGGCTGCCGCTCTCTGCGTCGTGCTGAGCGAAGGCATTGTCTTCCTGCGCCGCTCACGCATCGACCAGCAGCGTGGCACCGCACCTCTGAACGGCGCGCTCTATCATCGCCACCAGGAGTTCTTCCAGCGCTCCGGCATTCTCGTTTTCGGCGAGAACGTCGCGTGGTGGATGGTGTTCCTGACGAAACGCGACATGGCGATGCTCGCGTTTGTTGTGCTCGCGATCGTCGGCTACCCCGAGTGGATCCTGCACCTCTTGCTCGGTGTCGGTGCGATCAACTCAGCGCTCGCAGGCAACGCGTTCCTGCGTGCTCCGGCGCCCGCCCTTCAGCAAGAGGCGAGCTGATTCCTGCTCCGCTCGTGCGAGCATCTCCGGCGTGTCGACGTCCTGCCACCACGCATCGCCGACATCGACGGCGCGCACTTTGCGATCCGACGCCATCAGCCGCACGCCGTCTGACAAACTGCAATCGCCCTCCCGTTGCGCCGCTCTGAGATAGCTGAAGATCTCCTCCGAGCAGAGGAAGACACCGGTGTCGATCGCATCGTACTGAGCGAGGTCTTTCCCGATGCCGACGAGACGCGTGCCGGCCGTCTGCACCTTGGTCGCATCATCGAGATCGAAGATGGATTCGACCTTCCGATCCACCGCGAGATTCACCTGCGCGGGATCGGCGCTGTCGAGCAGTGCATCGAGCAGAGTCGGCTCGAATAAATGATCTCCCATCGTGAGGATAAATGGCGCCCGGACGTGCCCGGCCGCAGCAAGGACCGAGACGCCGTTCTGCTTTTCCCAGTCCGGATTGATGATTGTGTGAAAGCGAACCGCCACTGGCGCGAGCGGTTCCACCTCGGCCGCCAGGCGTTCACTATTCGCACCCATCACCGCGTGCACGGTGCGCACGCCTGCCGCGACGAGTGCCTCGAATGTGTACGAAATCAGCGGCTGCCCGGCGATTTGCACCAGCGGCTTCGCCAATGCGCCGCCCGCGGCGCCGAGCCGCGATCCCACGCCAGCCATCAAGATGACCGCCTCCGTTACTGCCGTCTGCCCCATCGTGCGAAAGATTCCCTCGATTTCAGATGCCGTAGTAGCGCTTCAAACCCCAGAGGCGCACGCGCTGCGGAAGCAATCTATAGATGAATGGCGCGACTGCCGCCTGAAAAGCATCGCCAACCGTGACGCGCGGCGGCGGCGACGGATCGTTGATCAACTCAGCGATGCGCTCCGCGACGAGGGCCGGCTTCGGCGCCTGCTTCATGTTGCGATCCACAACGTTCCACGCCCGGGTCAGCCGCGGCTCCGCGCCCGCAGCGCCTGGTCCGTCCTTACGCACAGAGTCATTGAAGTTCGTCGCGATGTCGCCCGGCTGCAGATCGACGATCCGGATCTTCGAATCCGCCAGTTCGAGCTGAAGCGACATCGTGAACGAAGCCATCGCAGCTTTCGCGGCATTGTAAGCCGCCATGTACGGCACCGGCAGACGCGCCGCGAGGGAGGTCACATTGATGATCAGGCCGCCCTGCTCACGCGGCTTCATCGACTCGAGCGCAAGGCGGCAGAGCTCCACGTGTGCAAACACGAGCATCTCGAACTGCTCTTGCAGCACGTCAGGCGACAGATGGTCTGCCGGTCCGAAATGACCGCCGCCCGCGTTGTTGATCAGCACGTCGAACCCGCCGGCCTCCTGCGCGCTCGTGCTGAACG
>DATHXZ010000131.1:0-4181 GCA_035459405.1 Chthoniobacterales bacterium | reverse complement strand
GCGCGCAACGCGCTGCGCACCAGGGCAAGCGCATCGTCGACCGAGCCTGCCTGCAGTTCGACGACACGTCGTCGCCAGTTCAGCTCCGTGCCGTCGCCAGCCTTTTCCGCGATTTCGGCCATCATCCGAACAGCCGATGCGCTGTCGGGATTCAGCTGCAATGCGCGGCGAACGTTCAAAGAAGCGGTCTTAGTGTCGCCGCCACTTAGGTAACCAGCAGCGCGCCTCACCAGATGGCGCTCCTGCCAGTTGTGGAAAACATGCACCGCGCCCCAGCCGGCGAGCCCCACGACGAGCAGCCCACCCAGTACCCAGACGACGAGCTTCTGGTAGAACCGCTCCGTTAGTTCGATAGGCGTTTTCAACCTGTGAAGCTATTTCGACGAGCTTCTCAGTCAATCGGTCCAGGTGCGCTCGGGATGGAACCTCCGCACCGGAATTGCTGGTGCGCCGACCCACAATCGCGTAACGAATGGTAACCCAATGGCCGGCACCAAAGCTCGCATCCTCCACGTCGACGATCATCAGGACACGCGTCTGATGATGGCGGCGCTATTGGATGATTTCGGCTATGGCGTGATGACTGCCGGCAGCGTGGCTGAAGGCTGGGAAATGGCGCAGACGATGTCGTTCGATCTGTATTTGCTGGACGTGCGTCTGCCGGATGGGACTGGCGTCGAGCTATGCCAGAAGCTGCGCGGATTACATCCGGAGGTGCCGGTTCTCTACTACTCGGCGTACGGCACGGAAGCGGACCATCAAGCCGCGCTCTCCGTCTGTGGCGACGCCTACCTGCGGAAGCCAGTAAGGATCGCTGAGATCGAGAAGACTATCGCAGGCCTGCTCGCGAGGCAGCATGGCGAAGCCTAATGCCATGGCCGACGCTCCGGCGGCAGCTGGTCAAAGCCGGCGTTTCGCCTAACCAATCAGTCAGTCGCGGTCTGGATTACCGCACCCTGCGCGCGAAGCCGGCGACGAGCTTGCGAAAGTGAAACGGCCGCAGGTACTGGAGATACACCGGTAGACGCTCGAGCTTCTCCGGCAGCACCCGCCGCTCTCGAATCCCGAGACACGCCTGGACGACGCGGTGGAACGCCACCTCACGCGAGAACCATTCCAGCCAGGCAGCACGCGCGCGCTCGCCCATGCCGACCGCGTCACCCTCGCGCTCCTCGAGGATTTTCGGAATTCGCCTCCACTCGCCTTCCCGCACGCGAACGGAGAACGTGTCCCACTCTGGCTCGGGTGGCTCCACCCAGGCATCCGACAAGATCACTGGCGCACGGCCCATCCGCATTGTTTCAAAAAGCCGAATGCTGGAGGAGCTGAGCCCACGCGGACAAAGCACAACCTTGCTCGCCTTCGTCATCTCGGCGTACCGCCGTTGGTAGTCGCGCTGTTCGGATACATCCATGCGGCCGTTCAAGGCGCGTGCGAAGTCGGCGGCAGTGTCCTGGAAGAACCCGCGCGGATGCTGCAGCGTCTGGAGTTCGCGGCGGACGGGCGCGGTGCCAACGGATCCCGTGAAGCTGTACAAGTACGGCAGATCGTCCGACGGCGGCGTGAACGTGGTGAACCTGCTCTTCGGCACGTCGAGGTAAAAGCCGGCAACCGTCCGGCGCGATGACCATCGTTTGTCGATGCCGGTGTAAACCCCGGGGAGGAATGGGATCACGAACGGGTTCGAGCAGAAGATGAAACACTTCTCACGAAAGCGCCGCGTGAACGGATGCCGCCGCGCACGCTCGAAATGCCAGCCAGCACCGTACGATTCGACGAAGATGATCACGTCAGCCGCTTCGGGATCGTCGGTTACTCGATGAATTCCGAAGCGATCGTTCGCCGCGCTCTCACGGAAATCCCGCAAAGGCGCAAGGTGTTCGCGAGTCTCGTCGTGCGGTGGAGTTGCCGAGAGTAGGACAACTTGCGCCATGCGACCTGAACAGGCTAGCACCTGGCGAGCCGCAGGCGAGCCACAGCGCACTGTGCGTGCACCACAGCACAATGCAAAAGCCTCTTTGAATCGCACACGGCACCGTGACAAGCTGCGCGACCGATGCGACCGTGTTGCTGATCGAGGACGACGATGAAAGCCGCCGCGCAACAGCGGAGCTCTTCCGGCGCGAGAACTGGACGGTCTTCGAAGCTGGCGATGGCGAAGTCGGCATCGACCTAGCGGTAAAAGAGCGGCCGGAAGTCATTCTGTGCGACCTCCTGATGCCGAAAGCAAATGGGTTCCAGGTTTGCCGCGCGATCCGCCAGAAGCTCCAACCGACGAAGATCATCGTGATCTCCGGGCGCGATTACGGCGTCGACCGCGCAAGCGCGCTCGACGCCGGAGCAGACGATTACCTCGTCAAGCCGATCACCTGGGACGTCCTCAGCGCGACAATCTCGCGCAACCTGCCGGACATCCCGCGCAAAGCGACCGGCGGACCCGAGTTCCCCCAGTTCCACACGGCTTCGACGCAACTGAAACTTTGGGGCGTGCGCGGGTCTATTCCCGTGCCTGGTCCTGACACCGTCCACTATGGCGGTAACACCACTTGTGTGGAAGTGCGGGCCGACGGCGAAATCATCGTGCTCGACGCCGGTTCCGGTATCCGCGCGCTGGGCCAATCTCTCGAGCAGGAGTTCGCCGGCCGACCGATACGGCTGACCCTGCTCCTCACGCACACACATTGGGACCACATCCAGGGGCTGCCATTCTTCCTCCCGGCGTACAACGGGAAGAACCGCATCCGCGTGCGCGGCTACGAAGGTGCGCGGGCGGGCCTGGCCGCGATCCTTGCAGGGCAAATGGAGACGCAATTCTTCCCCGTCAGGCTGCGGGATCTTTCGAGCAACATCGCGATCGAAGAGCTCAAGGAGATGGAATTCTCGATCAGCAAGGTGCGGGTGCGGTCGAAGTTCGCCAACCACCCCGGTATTTGCGCCGGCTATCGGCTCTTCACGAGTGGTGGATCGATCGCGTTTTCCCCGATAACGAACGGTACGAGCTCCTGAAGGTGCACCTCGCTGAGCGCGACCAGTCGAGCGTAGAGGAGGCACGCCAGTTTCGCGCATGCGGAACGCGGCAAACTCATCGAGTTCCTCAGACGTGCTGATCATCGATGCGCAATACACGGACGAGGAGTACCAGCAGCACATCGGCTGGGGGCACGGCTCGCTCAGCCGCGTTGTCTCGATGGCGCTCGACGCGAACGTGCGGCGCCTGATTCTGTTCGATCACGATCCGAATCACGATGACGACCAGATCGACGAAATGCTGCAGCGCGCCCGTCTGCTCGTCGTCGAGAGCGGCAAGCCGCTCGAAGTCGAGGCTGCTCGTGAAGGTGCGGAGATTTGGCTGACGGCGCGATAGCACCAATGTATAGGCGCTTGTGTCAAGCGCCTGACCGGCCCCGACGCCACGCCGTTCCCGGTGCTTGGCACAAGCACCGCTACACTTGCGAAGCTGGCGAAGCAGCGTTAGCTCTTCGCCTCCGCGATTTTGCCTCGTGGTGTAACGGTAGCACGAGAGATTCTGGATCTCTTTGTCAAGGTTCGAATCCTTGCGAGGCAGCCACCAGCTCAGCGCGAGGCACTTACGCGCGCAACAATGTCAGCAGTTCGCCTGTTTCAGAACGGCGGTCAGAACAAATCCACTGATGTCAGTGATGTCTACGACGGAAAAGGCGATCGCGACGCACGCTGCATTAGGCGACCGTGCACCCAGCTGAATCACCGGATTCCATTGATCGCGCGTCTCGTGTTCGATGTACGGTTCGCCGGTTCCGGGATCGATGTTACGGCTCGCCGATTTTCGGGTTGAACTTCATCCGGCGAATGCCATCGCGAGCGCACCGGATAGCTTCGGCCTCAAGCTGCAGCGCACCAGCAGCCAAAGAGTCGTCGAACCGCCCCCGTTTCTTCGAGTGCGGCAGGAACTTCCTCCTTCTGCCTTCTTCCTTGTGAGTTCACATCAGCTCCGATTGGCGTTGCCAGCGCGCATGCGGTTTGGTAAATAAACCGTTCATGCTCAAATTGTTCCCTCCACGTTTGTGCAAGCGCCTTGCTGCGTTTGCTTCACTGCTCCTCGTCTTCGGCGCGGCTGCGACAGCGGCGCCGCCGGACGTGCTCGATCAATCACATCCCTTCGTTCGCGCGGTGATGGCCGCACAGGCAGAGGTAACCGAGGC
>DATHXZ010000130.1:0-2294 GCA_035459405.1 Chthoniobacterales bacterium | reverse complement strand
GTTCATCACGGAAGAGCTCTGGCACGGCCTCGGATTCAACGCCGACCTTCCAGACGCGCAGGGTGGCCGCACGATCATGTTCGCGCATTGGCCGAAGCCGCTCGGCGACGACTTCAAGGCGCACTACGGCCTGTCCGCCGCGGACGAGGAATTCTTTGCGTCGAAGCAGGCGGTCGTGCTCGGGGGCCGCAAGCTCCGCAGCGACTACAACATCGCCACAAACAAGCGCGTGCGGTTCATCCTAGCGCTGAACCGCGATGCCTTGCCCGAGGCTGAACTCAAAGTCTTGCAGCAGTTGCTGAACGCGAGTGATCTCGAAACGCCGCGAGAGTTTGCCGCTCCGCAAGGCACGCCGAGCAGCGTGACTCCATTCGGCGTGCTTTACATGCCGCTCGAGGGTCTTATCGACAAAACGGCCGAAGCGGAGCGACTCGACAAGGAGCTCGCGAAAGTGCGCGCGGAGATTGAAACCGTGCGGCGCAAGCTCACCAATCGTGCATTTGTCGACGGCGCACCGCCGGCCGTCGTCGAAGCGCATCGCAAGCGCGAAGCTGATTTCGGTGCGCGTCTTACGCAGCTGCAGCAGCTGCGCGACGCGCTCTGACCCCTCGTTGCACGGGCGGGCGGGTGAAGCTGGATCGGACTGAATAGCGGCGGCGCTGCACGCGCGCTCGTTTCCCGCGCTTGAGGCAAGCTGCCGAATCGGCGAGCGTGCTGACGCTCCCTGCATGAACATCCTCATTCCCATCATCGCGGCCGCGATCGTCCTCGGGATTGCGCTGCGTCTTTATCCTGGCTGGATCGCGCGCGTGTTTAGCGAAGACGATGCGAACACCGTGCCGGCCGAGAAGTTCGCCGACGGCCGCGATTTCGTGAAGAGCCGCACGCATGTCGTGTTCGGCCATCACTTTGCGACCATCGCCGGCGCTGGTCCGATCGTCGGCCCGATCCTTGCGCTCGCGTTCGGCTGGCAACCGGTCTGGCTCTGGGCGGTGCTCGGCGGAATCTTCTTCGGCGCCGTGCACGACATGACGGCGATGTTCATGAGCGTGCGCGAGAACGGGCGCTCCGTTGCGCGTGTCGCGAAGGATGTTCTCGGCCCTGTCGGCTATCTGCTGAACCTGATCGTGCTCATTTTCGTGCTCACGATCGTGAACGCGATCTTTCTCAATCTCTCCGTCACCGCGCTCACTTCCGCATACCCGATGCAATCGCTCGGGCTCGCGGCCGATCAGCGGCTGCTCGGCACTTTCGAGCAGAACGGCGTCCTAATGGGACGGATCGGCGGCATTGCTACGACTTCTGTCTTTGTGATCACGCTGTTCGCGCCGGTGCTTGGGTGGCTGATTCGGAGCCGCGGATTAGCAATGGGGACCGCCTATGCGGCCGCGGCGTTTGTCTGCGTCGTCAGCGTGGTGGTCGGCTTTCTCGCGCCGATCACGATATCTGCCGACACGTGGCGCATTGTGATGACGCTCTACGTCGTGGCCGCGTGTGCGCTGCCCGTCTGGTTTATTTTGCAGCCGCGCGATTTCACAAATGTCCAGCTGCTCTACGGCGGGATGGCGTTGCTGTTGGTGTCGCTGCTGATCGGCGGCCTCTTCTACGGGACGGTGATCCAGGCACCGGCGCTCGATATTGCGACTGGAGAGGGCGCGCTGAAAGGTGCGATCTGGCCGATCCTCTTCATCACCGTCGCGTGCGGCGCGATCAGCGGCTTCCACAGCCTGGTCGCGAGCGGCACGACGGTGAAACAAATCCCGCGCGAGAGTGACGTGCGGCGGATTGGTTACGGCGGGATGGTGCTGGAGAGCTTCCTCGCGGTGCTCGTGCTCGTCGCGATTGCGGCGATGCTGCCGCAGCGCGAATACCTAAGCGTCGTCTATCCGACGGGCTCGCCGTCGAATCCAATCCTCGCCTTCGCGCTCGGGGTGGGGCGGATGGTGAATACTGCGTTGCCGTTCGTGCCGGTCGCGGTTGCAGCAGTCGTCGGCATTCTGATGATCGAGGGTTTCGTCGTCACGACACTCGACAGCTCGGTGCGACTGGCGCGCTACCTCCTCGACGAATTCTGGGATTACGTCTTCGCCGGACGTGCGCCCGCGTTGATCCGCAACCCGATGTTCAACACCGCGATCGCAGTCGCGATGATGTTCTTCTTCGCCGTAAGCGCGACGGTGCGGCAGATGTGGCCGGTCTTCGGCGCGGGAAATCAACTGATCGGCGCCCTTGCCTTGACAACCGTCAGCGTGTGGCTGGTGCAGCGCGCGCGGCAGCACCTCTTCGCACTGTTG
>DATHXZ010000129.1:0-3070 GCA_035459405.1 Chthoniobacterales bacterium | reverse complement strand
CCGAGTTCGATCAGCTTGCTCTCGAGGCGGCGCGTGCGGTCCCGCCGCGAAAGGTGCGGCGAGCGGATCGCGGCCGCGAACTGCAGGTTCTCGCCGATCGTGAGGTGCTCGTCGAACGCGTCCTCCTGCGGAATGTAACTGACGTAGCGCTTCAGCTCGTCCAGGTTGTCGTAGAGCGATTGCTCGTTCAGCACCACCTGCCCGCGCGAGGGCTGAATCTGCCCGCCGAGCACCTTGAGCAGCGTGCTCTTGCCCGAGCCGCTCGCGCCCATCACGCACACCATCTCGCCGCGGTTGATCGCAAATGAGATACCGTCGAGCGCGACCTCCGAGTTGCTGAAGCGGTGGTTCAGATCAACCACTTCGAGGCTGCGGATGATGTTCCGTTCCTCCTCGATGATTCGCTCAGAGAAGTTGCAGCGCAGGAACTGGCCGACATCGATCCGGATGGTGTCGCCGTCCTGCAGCTTCGCGGTGCCGCGCACAGTGGTCTCGCCCACCATGATCGGGCGGTCGGCTTCGATCACTTCGAGCGTGCCGACACGCGCGTCGTAGTCGCAAAAGATCTTCAGCAGCACATCGCCTGCGGTGCCCGGGGAGAGCAGGATGTCATCAGCCTCGAGGAGGCTCGGATTGTTCGAGACGAGATACTCGGACTTCGACGCCTGGAGCTGGAAACGGCCGCCCATCGCGCGCGCGCGCCGGCGGAGATCGCTTAGCTCCATTTCGCTGTCGTTGTGGAAGACGATCTTGTCGTCGAGCGTGGCCTCTACTTCGCTGCCGGATTTCAGCTTCACGCCATTGATGACGGCGTCGACCGGTCGAAGCGCTTTCACCTTCACCTTGAGGCCGAAGGTGATCTCGAGTGAGCTTTCGCGTGTTCGGGCGCGCTCGAGCTGCACCTGATCGCCATCTTTCGGCACCCGGATGTATATCTGCGGCAGCGAGACGTTCTTCTTCGCGTTGAAGTAGGCGGCGAGCTCCTGATACGTGAGAACGTTGTCGCCGATCAGGATTCGCTGCCCCGGATAAATGCGGCAAAAGCCGCCGCGCAGCAGCGGACGGCCGCGTACCGAGACGGGCTGGGTAGTGTAATTCTTGAGCAGGATCAGATCGTGGTAGCGGAATGCCAGCAATCGCTCCCCGTCCTTCAAATTTTTGAGTAGCACGTCGGATGAGCCATTCGAGCCGAACGACACCGACTCGAGAGGCGAAGCGCCGCGCTGGTAGATCGAAGCGTCCGAATCCTCCGATGCGTTAAGCTGATAGACGATGTCGATCGCCTGCGCCGCCATGCCGAGCTGCGACATGAAGGAGTAAAACGCGACCACCTGCTCCTGCCGAAGACCGGCTTGCGAAATCAAGTCGTATAGCTGCACGCCAAGCATGATCTTTCGGTCGGCGCTCAGCCTCTCCGAAAGCTTCTGCGCCATCGCGCCGAGGTCCTGTTGCTCGTAGAGCGCCTGGCGGAACAGCTGGCGGAGCTCGGAGTAAACCGCCTCCGGATAGTCGTAGCGCAGGAAGCCGAGGCTGGAGTCAATTTCCTCCTCCAGCAGCACGCCATCGGCCTTCGAAAAGCTCGCCAGCACCTGGATGAGCAGCGGCAGCAAATTCGGCGCTTCGGCTACGCTTCGCGGCTTACGTAGCGCGCGGCGCATCCAGCGCCGGCTCTTGCGCTGCATGCGATACGCGAACGGTGTCACGCGCTGGACGGCGCGATCAATCTTATCCGCTAAGGTGATGGGGGCCGGGTCCGCCATGGAATAGCGGTTAGAGTAATTCCTCCGAACGGCACGTGCAATGCCCGCCGCCGCCGGTTCTGCTCCCGGCGCGGCTCGGGTTGTGCTCCTTTTGCAATGCCAAATTGTTCATGTTAGCCTTTCGCGCTCGCAGCTCGCGGGCTTCTCGCTCTATGGCCCAATCCGATCGTAACTCCAAAAAGGACAACAAAAACGGCGGCGGGAATGAGCCGAGCTTTAACTGGCGCGGCATCGTTCTGATCGCCATCGCCTTTGCGCTGATCGGGCTCGCCATCCTCTTCCGCGGCGGCGCCTACAACAACTTCGAAGAGGTGCCGTACAACCGCTTCCTCGAGCTGCTCGATAACAAGCAGATCGCCACCGATAAGAACTTTCCGCTCCAGCTGGTGGTGGAAGAGGGGCGCCCGACGCAAATGCTGCGCGGCTACTACATCAAGCAGGGCGTCGGCCCCAATCCCGCCCAGCCGGTGGCCTTCCGCACGACGGTTTTCCTGAACTACAATACCGACCTCCAGGCGCGCCTTGCTGCCGCAGGCATCCAGCCCGCGATCAAGATGGAGTCGAATCTCTGGGCGCAGACGCTGGTCGGGTTCGTGCCGATCGCCGTCTTCCTCGTCATCCTCTACCTCCTGTTCCGGCAGCAGATCCGCATGGCCGGTAAGGGCGCGCTGAACTTCGGCAAATCGAAGGCGCGCATGCTCGCGCGGGACAAGAACAAGATCACGTTCAAGGACGTCGCCGGCGTCGAGGAAGCGAAAGACGAAGTCACGGAGCTCGTCGAGTTCCTGCGTGACCCGAAGAAATTCCAGAAGCTCGGCGGCCGTATTCCGAAAGGCGTGTTGCTCGTCGGCCCTCCGGGAACCGGTAAGACGCTCCTCGCCCGCGCCATCGCCGGTGAAGCGGACGTGCCGTTCTTCTCGATCAGCGGTTCGGATTTCGTCGAGATGTTCGTCGGCGTCGGCGCGAGCCGGGTGCGCGACATGTTCGAGCAGGGCAAGAAGAGCGCGCCTTGCATCATTTTCATCGACGAAATCGACGCAGTCGGCCGCCATCGTGGCCATGGTGTCGGCGGCGGACACGACGAGCGCGAGCAGACGCTGAACGCGTTGCTCGTCGAGATGGATGGCTTCGACACGCAGGAAGGCGTCATCATCATCGCGGCGACAAACCGCCCCGACGTTCTCGATCCCGCACTGCTGCGTCCCGGTCGTTTCGATCGCCAGATCACCGTCAACCTTCCGGACGTGAAAGGCCGCGAAGAAATCCTCCGCGTGCACTCGAAGAAGGTGAAGCTCGCCGAAGGCGTCGAC
>DATHXZ010000128.1:0-1676 GCA_035459405.1 Chthoniobacterales bacterium | reverse complement strand
GGCGTGCGCAACTGGGACTACCGCTATTGCTGGCTGCGCGACGCGACGTTCACGCTCGTTGCATTAATGAATGCCGGCTACGTCGAGGAAGCGCGTGCCTGGCGTGAATGGCTGCTCCGCGCGGTAGCGGGGAGCCCGTCGCAGATGCAAATCATGTACGGCGTGCGCGGCAAGCGTCGGCTGAGCGAATACGAGCTGCCGTGGCTGAGCGGCTACGAGAACTCAAAGCCAGTGCGCGTAGGCAATGCCGCTTCCGGCCAATTCCAGCTCGATGTCTATGGCGAAGTGCTCGACTCGATGTATCGAGCCGCGCAGGCCGGGATCAAATCAAGCGACGCGGACTGGCGCCTGCAGGTTGCGCTGCTCGACTTCCTCGAGAGCCGATGGGAGTCGCCGGATTACGGCATCTGGGAGATTCGCGGCGAGCCGCAACATTTCACGCATTCGAAGATGATGGCGTGGGTGGCATTCGATCGCGGCGTGAAGCTGGTGGAGGAATATGGCTGCTCGGCTGAGGAGCATTACGAGCGCTGGGTGCGCCTGCGCGACGAGATTCATCATCAGGTGTGTGAGCTCGGCTACAACAAGAAGAAGAGAGCTTTCACGCAGTTCTACGGCTCGGAGGAAATCGACGCTAGCATCCTGATGATGCCGCTGGTGGGTTTCCTGCCGCCGCAGGACGAGCGCGTGCGCAGCACGGTGGAAGCAGTAGAGCGCGACCTGCTGCACGACGGGTTTGTGCTGCGGTATCGGACGAACGAGAACAATGTCGACGGCCTGCCGGGCCACGAAGGCGTATTCCTGCTTTGCTCATTCTGGCTCGCCGATTGCCTGCATCTGATCGGGCGAACTGAAGATGCGCGCGAGCTATTCGAGCGCCTGCTCACGTTGCAAAACGATCTCGGTCTGCTCGCGGAAGAATACGATCCAATAGGCAAGCGCCACCTGGGCAACTTCCCGCAAGCCTTCTCGCACGTCGCGCTGGTGAACACGGCGCGCATTCTGAGCGGATCATTGTAATGAGATTTGCTGCGCTGCAGCGCGTCGGGCGCTTCGCTCATCGCTGGTGGTGGATCGCTGCGCTGCTGTTGTTCGCCGCATGCGTCGCGCTGAAACTGAACGGCTCATCGATCGGCCGCTGGCAAGTGGCGTTGCGCGAACTGGGGCCGATTCGCGGGCTGATCGCGGGCACGCCGAAGGATATCCGCAGCGACGAATGGGTGGTGTGGACGCCGTCAATTCTCTCGCAGGCGCGGCAAACGCCGCCGTTTCCGATCGAGAATCCGAGCCTCGGCGCCGGGCGTGCGCCGCTGATCATGAGCGTGCCGGTGGCGTATTACACAACGTTGTTCCGACCGCAGTTGTGGGGATTCTTCCTCTTTGATCTCGAGCGAGGGTATGCGTGGTTCTGGAACGCGAAAATCTTCGGTCTCCTCCTCGCGACAGCGTGGATGTTGCGTCGGATCGGAATCCAGAGCCGCACGATCGCCGCGTTTGGCTCCGCGGCCTTCTTCTTCTCCAGCTTCACACAGTGGTGGTTTTCATCGCCGGCGATGCTGCCGGAGATGGTCGCGACATGGGCGATGTGCGTCGGCTGCGTGCTGCTGCTTTGCGGCGAGCAGACGACCCGCTGGCGCATGGCGCTGGCGGCGGCTGGGCTGTTATTCTTCGGCATC
>DATHXZ010000127.1:0-4025 GCA_035459405.1 Chthoniobacterales bacterium | reverse complement strand
TGTTTCACACCGGCCGGACCTGCGGCGTTCGCGCGCGATCCTGAGTCGAGCCGGCAGGTCTGGAGCGCGGAAGCTGGGTATCCGGGCGAACCTGCGTATCGCGATTTCTACCGCGACGTCGGCTTTGACTTGCCGGCCGATTACGTCTGGCCGGGCGGCAAGACGCCGCGCTTCACCGGGATAAAATATCACCGGATCACCGGACGCGGCGCGGAGAAGGAGCTGTACAAGCGTCGCTGGGCCGTGAACGCCGCGCATGCGCACGCCGACCATTTCCTCGAATCGCGGCAGCGCCAGATGCACGACCTGGGTGCGCAAAACTTCGAGCCGATCGTCGTGATGCCGTTCGATGCTGAGTTATTCGGACACTGGTGGTATGAGGGTCCATTGTTTCTCGAGTGCTTCATCCGCAAAGCCGCCGCCGATGGTTCCGGCGTGCGACTAACCACGCCGACGGAGTATCTCCGTGAGCATCCCACGCACGAGACCGTGCAGCCCGCTGCGTCGAGCTGGGGCGAGAACGGCTACTGGAGCGTTTGGCTCGATCCGAGCAACTCGTGGATCTACCCGCACCTTCACACCGCTGCGCGTCGCATGACTGAAGCGGCCCGCACGCATGCCACTGCACGAAGCGCGATGGCAGATCGCGTCCTGAAGCAACTCGCGCGTGAGCTACTGCTGGCACAATCGAGCGATTGGGCGTTCCTGATCAAGACCGGCACCGCAAAACAGTACGCCGCGCAACGCACAACCGACCACATCGAGCGTTTCACTAAACTGCACGCGCAGCTGACGAGTGGCCGCATCGACCAGGAGTTCCTTAGCGACTGCGAGTGGCGCGACAACCTCTTCCGGAACGTCGACTGGAGACATTACATCTGACGATGGCGCGCCGCATGAAAGTACTGCTTGGTGTCGCCGCACTGGGGTGCGTCGCGATAGGCTTGTTCGCCCAGCAGTCACCGGCCCCAGGATCTTCGGCAACATCTGGCAAGGGCCCGCGGATCAGCTTTCTCCCGCCGCCAATCGAGGGGACGCTGAGCCTCGGAATCTACGACGCGAAAGGCAAACTCGTGCGGGCGCTGCATCGCGAAGCGGATGTCGACGAATTCGACATCGGCAGCGACTCGCTCAGCACAACGTGGGACGGAAAGAACGATGCAGGCGAGAGCATGCCGCCCGGCAGATATTTCGCCCGCGGTTACGCCGTCGGAGACATCGGAGTCGAAGGCGTCGGCTATTTCTTCAATGACTGGGTGACAGACGACGACTCGCCGCGCGTCACAAAAATCACCGCGATCAAAGCGGCGGACGACGGATTCACGGCGGTGGGCACGCTGGCGTCGGGTGGCGTGGTAACGCTGGTAGCCGATGAGAAGGGCAATGTGAAAACATCGCGCAATGACGCGGCTGCCGATGCGCCATGCGACAGCGCAGCGGGGTTGCCGGGCGTCGCACAGCCTGTCGATTGCGACATCGGAAAAGATCAGACGCTCTGGGTCATCGATCGCCCCGCGAGTAGTTCACAACCGTCCGAAGTGAAGCAGTTCTCGCGCGACAAGGAACTTCTCCGCCGGCTCGCCATCTCGCCGGATGACCCGCAGCCGCGCAAGATTGCAGCTTCGCGCGAAGCGGACCGTATCTTCCTGCTTGAGGAAAGTGACGCGATGCAGCGGACACGCGGGCTGACGCTCGTGGCGACCAAGGATGATGCGGGCCAGGCGGTGTCGGATTGGAAGGTACAGTTTGAGAAGAAGATCGTGCCGCACAGCGATTTCGGCGTCGAAAACGGGAAACCGATAGCAGTGCGGCGCGGCGGCGACGGGCTGGACAGATTGAAGGTCCGGCTGCAGAAGAACCCGCTGCAAGACGACAAGAAATCCGAAGTGGAGCTGATCGCGGCGTCGGATGAGCAAGGCAGCGTGCTGAAAACGGCGGACGGGTTGCCGCTGCAGACGATCAGCGAAACAGCTGGCCTGCGGCGCGTGGTCATCGCTCCGAGCGGCGAGAAGTCGGTCGACGTTTTCCAGGATGACGGTGCCGTGGTCGAGCAATTCCGCGTGGGCAATCTCGACCAGATGATGGCGTTCGATTGCGGCGAATTCGAATTGAAATAGCAGACGCGAAACGTTGAATGTGAACGATGCCGCGCGACATCGTTTACTTCGATCTCGAAACACAACGCACGGCCAACGATGCCGGCGGCTGGGACCGCAAGTGCAACATGCGGATGTCCGTCGGCGTGATCTTCAGCACCGCGACGGGCGCCTATCAGGTCTTCAGCGAAGCGCGCGTGAACGAGTTGATCGACCGGCTACGGCGAGCCGATCTGGTGGTTGGCTTCAACGTGCTGAATTTCGATTATCACGTCCTAATGGGTTACACGATCCTCGACCTCATCCAGGAGCTGCCGACAGCCGACCTGATGATCGACGTCGAGCAACGGCTCGGGCACCGGCTCGGGCTCGATTCAATCGCGAACGCGACGCTCGGCGTGCAGAAGATTGCGGGCGGCATCGACGCGATCAAGTGGTGGCGTGAAGGCCGGCTGCTCGAAATTGCGGAGTATTGCTGTTTCGATGTGAAGGTCACGCGCCTCGTGCATGAGCATGGCTGCAAGCACAAGGAGCTGTTCTTCCACGATCGTTTCGCGCAACGGCAGCGCGTCGAGATAGACTGGTGTCACCTCGATTGACGCTTCTGTAGCCGCCTTCCTGCGGAAGGCGCGGACCGTGCGCGGCTATACATCCGGCGCGAGCGCTGCTGACGCGCACGCGCCGCGCGTTCCAGCGGGACGCGGCTACAGTCAGGGATTCAGACGATAAACCTCAACGAGCGCGACGCCTGTTGTGCCGCCGGCGCCCTCCACCACGCCGGTGTAGTTGCCGGGCGGCAGCGAGCGGATGAGCGCAGATTCTGCATCGTTGGCTGGCGCAAAGCCGCTGTCCGAAATTTCTGTCGCCTGATCGGCGCGCCAGTTGTCGTTCGCGCCGACCGTCGTGCCTGACGCATTCACCAGCTTGAGGGTTGGATTTTGCAGCGCGCCCGTGATTCCGCGCGCTGAGAGCGACGGGCCGATCGCGCGGACGATCACGCGTTGCGCGCTGCTGCCGCCGACAATAAACCCGCCGATCATCACCCTGTCCTGGGTCTGCACGTGGCCGCGCGTGGAGATGTTGACCGCGTTTGCCGCTACGCCTTGCTCGAGATCGTATAGCTCGATCAGTGCGATACCGCTACCGCCGCCGACGCCCTGGATCACGGCTGTATACGCACCCGGCTGCAAGGTGAACACCTCTGCCGATTCGCGTACATCCTCGGGTGCCAGCCGACGATCGATCAACTCCTGCCGCCGCGCAGCAGTGCCCCAGTCATCGTTTCCGCCGATTGGTGCGGCGCCGGCATCAAACAATGTGAATGTCGGATTCGACATCGCGCCTGGAAGTGGTTTCTGGCCGCCGAAGCTCAGTGACGGCCCGATGCCGCGCACGGCGATGCTCTTGGCGGCGCTGCCAGTCAGAATGAATCCGGCGATGCCGACGTTCTCGCCCGTCTCGACTCGAAGCCGTGTCGATAAATTGACCAGGGCCGGCACGGCGGGAATTGGCACAATCTTCAGCACCTGTCCTCCGTTCGAGCCGTCGCCGAGCACATAGATCTCGCCGGCTTCGTCCGTGCCGAAGCCTTTGATCTGCATCCCAAGTGCGCGCGGGTTCACGCCGATGCGGAGCTCCTGGATCGTGCGCGCGTTCAGGTCCCCGTAGAACAACCGACCGCCGGACGTGCCGCGACGAAGAAAATCCCCGAACACATATTTGCCAGCCAGCGCGGGCACGGCATTGCCGCGGTAAGTGAACCCGGCGATAACCGAGATGCCGTCATCGTGGTCGTACTCGAGCACCGGGTTGATGAACGCCGGGTCCGGGTTCGGATCCACTGAGACGCCTCCGGTGCTGCTGTTGAAGAGGAAGCTGCCTTCCTTGCGGTTCCAGCCGTAGTTCTTTCCAAGTTCGACCACATCGACT
>DATHXZ010000126.1:0-5922 GCA_035459405.1 Chthoniobacterales bacterium | reverse complement strand
AGCGGCGCGCATGCGAAAGCGGAGTTTGAGAATCACGAAGTCCAGCTGCCGCTGGCCGAAGATCGCGCCGAACCGCACCAGTGGCGCACCACGTTTTGGCCACGCCGCGCGGGATGGCACAAAGTGCAGCTTGGTTCCGACGGCGCTCAGATCGACTTCTTCGTTCAGGAAGCGAACGCCTGGAGCTCCCTCGGCACGGCGCGTCGCACGCGCGCGACGCAGATCGCGGCAGCACAGTCGCAGGGTCGAGCGTCCGCTGGGTTCCAGCAGCCCGAGCACGTCAGCGCTGGAGTAAACGTCGGGGTGGTTATCGCTTTGTATACCCTCTTTCTGGCGAGCGGTTCATACCTCTGGCTCGAGCGTCGGCGGGCCAGCGGCTGACGGATTCAGAACAAGGACAGCACCTCGAGCTCCACATCGCCCGCTCGCGCCGATGCCGCTCACCGCCATGTTGAGCCGCGGCGCGATGCTCGGTCGTGAACACATCGTGAGCGTCAGCGCTCGCGTGCCGCTTCTACCGCGGCGAGATGCTCGCGCAGCCGATCGATGAACCGCAGCTGCGCCACGTTGATTTTCTCGCGTGCAGCCGGCTCGTCGAAGAAGCGCGCTTGATCCACCTCCGGGAACTTTGCACGCCGGCCGGAGCGCGGTGGCCAATCGATCTCGAATTCATTGCAACGCAGCTCGAAATTGCGGGGCAGATCGCCTTCGAAAGCCCAGCCATGTACGATCTTGCCGCCCTTCTGCCTGATCGAGCCAAGGTCGATCCATTCCCCGTCGGCAGGGATGCCAAGCTCCTCCTCAAACTCCGTCCGAGCGCGAGTCAGGAGATCTTCGTCAGGCGCTGCTTCGCCCTTCGGAATCGTCCATGCGCCAGCGTCTTTGTTGACGAAGAACGGACCACCCGGATGGACGAGCAGGAGTTCCACGCCCGCGTGAGCGCGCCTGAACATCAACAAGCCCGCGCTGACGCGGCTTCTGGCCTGGACGGTCACGTTCCTCGCTCGCACATAGCCAGCGTCGCCGCAACGATCGGCGGCTAACTACCCGTCTAGCGGCCCGCTTTCAGCCGCAGTCGCGCGTTTAGGCGGAGGCGCCCGCATCGGTCGCCTTGATTGTCTGCGTTGGTGCGGCGTGCACGCGCCGGGTGGCCGGACAGCGCGCAACTCCCGATCAGTTCCGAGCTCGTGCACCGAGATTGTGATGACGCGCCGCGTCGGCTTCGAAGCGCACGTCTGCACGGACGGCTAAGCAGGGTCAGCGTTTGGCGACTGCTGCAAAACTGATCCGCGCCCGGTTGAAACCGCGTTACCAGTTTCCGATACTGGGTGACGCATGGCCGACCCGCGTGACAAGCAGCTGATTCAGCAGCTCTCGCGGACATCGTTCTACAAGGATTGTGCCGATGCTGAGCAATCAACTCGCGGCGCGCTGGCAGAACGCAAGGCCGCCAACCGCCACTCGCGAAGCCTCGTTGGTTTCGACGCGTGAGACGACGAAAGGCGCGCCTTGCGTAAGGAAGGCCGGGGCCGTCGCGTACCCGATCACGCATTCGCGCTGCGCGATCACTATGTCAGCGTCGCGGGCGAGATCGCCTCGGCCGTCATCGAGCAGGCGGAAGACGAGCGCAAGGTCGACCACGTCTGGATCACAGTGCGCGCGGGCGATTTCGGCTGCGTCGCGATCTCCCTCAGCACTGCCTCGCGCCAAAGTCGCACGCTCGGCTTCGATCCGCGTGTGCGTGTCGGCGTGATTCGATCCACCTGGCCCGAGCTGCCGCGCGCCGGCGTCCGCCCCATCACGGGCCCGCTCGACTACGTCACGCTCGAAGCCGAGCACAGTGTGGAGTACGAAGCGCTGGAACGCGCGGCGATCGAGCGCCTCCTCATCGACAAAGCGCGAAGCGCGATCTTCGTCGAAGGCTGGGGCGAGTTCTACATCCGCGCGCACATTGGCATTCATCAAATCCACAGCCGCCGAGCGAGCAACGCGGTGCCGCGCGACGTGATTGGGCAGGATGGCGCGATCCGCTTCCTCTTCCACGAGGCGAACGCAAGCGAGATGCTGCTCTTCAAGTTCGACGGGCAGCCGTAGCTGCGATCCAGGCGCCGCCGAAAGAATCGCTGGCCGCGGCATTGCGCTCCATCAAGGTTCGAGCGCAAACTGCGGGATGTCCGACCACGATCTTCGCCACCGCGTTATCGCGCACCCGTTCCTCGCCGGCATGAGCGCGCAACACCTGGAGCTGCTCGCCGATTGCGCGGAGCTGAAACAGCTGAATGCAAACGAGGTGATCTTTCGCGCGGGCGATCCGGCGCGAGGGTTCTACTTGATCGAGAGCGGCAGCGTCTCGGTCGAGGCGGACGCGGGCGATCGGCCGCCGGTCAGTATCGACCTCGTGAAAGCGGGCGAGCCGCTCGGGTGGTCCTGGATGTACGAGCCGTTCGTGTGCGAATACGGCGGGCGTGCCACCGAGCCGACGACGGCGTTGTTCTTCGACGCGGTGCGATTGACGCAGCATCGCGGGGCGGATCTCACGCTTGGGCACGAGCTGTTCAAGCGTATGAGCCAGGTGATGGTGCGGCGGTTGAATGCGGCGCGCGCGAAGATCGCGGGAAGCGCCGCCGGCGGACGAGTGACCAGCTGATCGCGAACGCTGAGCGGTAGTAGGTCGAGACGCTACATCGGCTTCGCGTCCGCACGCCGGATTGCCTTCATGTAAGCGATCACCGCGGCGACGTCCGCGTCCGACATCTCTTCTTTCGTGAATGCCGGCATCGCACCGAGGCCGGTGCGGATTTGCGCAGCAATCAGGAATCCCGGGAGCGGCTTGTCGTTCGTCGCGGGGCCGAGGCCGGCTTCGCCGCCAGGATGGCAGCGATTGCACTTCATCATCCAGACGTCGCGGCCATGCGCCACCCGCGGATCGTTGATCGTGACCGAGCCTTTGATCGGATCGCTCCGGCGCGCGGAGCCACAGCCGGCCAACATGAGGGCTGCGAGCGCAACCAGCGCAGCACAGGCCACGACGTGCCTAACGAGTGCCGGCGGTCTCATTCGCGCACGATCTTCCATAACACGCCGGTGCCGCGGACAGGATTAGGGCCTTTCGCCGTCATCGTCATGACGCCGAAATCGGCGACGTAAAGCGCGCTGCCGTCGGGGCTGAACTTGACGCCGAGCGGACGCTCGAGCCCGCCGCCGCCGATGTATGATGCGGGGCCACTCTTCCGTCCTTTATTGACCGCGAAGTCTTCGATCGCCCCGTTGGAAACGTTGACGCGGACGACCTTGAAGCCGACCGGATTGGTGACCTTCCCCGTGTCAGGCGCCTGGTCGCCGAACATCGCGATGAACGCCTCGCCTACATGTCCGAAGCTATCGCTGCGCGAAAAGTCGATGCCGTTTGCGGAGCCATGCACGCCGAGGTTTGCGACGGGCCGCGGCGGGGCCTTCTGATGCTGGAGAAGGAATGTCGGCTGTGGGTCACCGGGCGGTTTATAGTCGGATTCGGTAAGCGGTTCGCCTGCGCTGAAATCCGGCCATCCGTACCAGCGGCCGCGTTCAATCCGCCAGAGCGGGTCGCCCGCTCCCCACACCGGGCGGCTGCCACGATCGTCGTAGCCGTTCTCCGTCACGTAGAGACTGCCGCCGGGCCCGAAGGCGAGGCCGAATGGATTCCGGAACCCCCAGGCGACGAGCTGTGGCGCGCCGCCGCCCGCAGGCACGCGGAGGATGCTGCCGCCGCACGGCAGGCGGCCTTTGATCACCTGCCCCGGTGTCGTCCCGGTGCCAAACGGCACGTAGGTGCCGGTTTCCGCCTGCCCCTCGCCGGTCACGTAGTTCGGCGTTGTGAAATTCTCGCCGGTGACGACGATGTCTTCGCACGCAATGTCGTGGAACTGTGGCTTCCGTGTCAGCCAGCCAAACTCGAGGTTGTCCTTGCCGACGATGCCTGAATTCGTCGCCGTCCCCTGGCCGAAGTAGATCCAGCCGTCCGGACCAATCGCGGGTCCGTTCGTGTGATGGTCGCCCATTGTCGGCAACCCGCTGATCACCGCGCTTTGGCCGCCTTCCGGAGTGACGCGCAGAATGCGCCCGCCTTCCAGCACACCGCCTTCGGCGATGTAGAATGCTCCGTCCGCGAATGTAACGCCGGTCCATGGACCATTGCGTCCGCCGCGGACCACCGTCTTCAGCCCGCCGCCCTGCTCGACGCGCACGAGTCGCGGGGCAGTGAAATCTTCGCCGTACGAGTAGCCGGATTCGCTAACGTAAATCCGCCCGCTGCCATCGAACGCAACGCCGGTGGGATACGTCAGCCCAGTCGCGACGGCTTCTGCGCGGTACCCGCTCGGCAAAGCGATATCGCCTGCATTGACGGTGCGCTGCCCACTAAAGCTGGTCTGCCCGCCGCCAGTCGACGGCCGCAGGTTGTAGCAGCCGGAAAGCAGAACTGCGCCGGCGCAAACCGCCAACGCGCCAGACCTCGCACTCCGCATCATTACTGGAACGTCGATCTACTCTGCCGCGGTTGTATTCGTTAAGGCGAGGCTGGATCGTCGCTCGTTGTTCCACGGCAACGAACAGGAACTTTCAGCTCTAATCCTCGTCGACCGCGAGCGACGCCACGATATTCAAAAAACGCGGGTGCGACCGCAGCGGGTGCGTTTGCTCCTTCAACTTCAGATCGCCGTCACTGGGGCCGCCGGGCAGCGTCGCCCGCCGAGCCGAGTACATGATATTCAGCACGCAGGATACGGTGAAAAGGCGCGCAGCGCAGGCGAAGGGCGTGGCGGCGGAGAAAGTAGGCCGCGCCACAAAGAGCCGCGACAAGCAAGACGCGGCACGGCCGAGAAACCGCCGACACGCTGCCAAACAAGTCGGCGATGTGAAGAAAGTCTCCGGCCAATAGCGCGCCTGTAGCGGCGGTCCAGACTGCCGAATGCCGCTCCCTCACAAAGCGGAAGACACGGTGCTCGTGGACGCGCTGCTACGGCGCGCGCGTAATGACTGCGCGGCTACACGCTGCGTCTATTGCGACCCGTCGGTTCACTGAATAAACCGGATCGTCATCGGATAACGGTAGAGCTCGCCATCGCTCGCTTTAATCGCGGCGATGATTGAGAGGACCGCGTTCAGCACCCAGAGCACGGCGAGGAAGACGAAGCCGATCAGAATGATGCAAAAGACTGCGGCGACGACGTTGTAGATCAGCATCGAGAGCTGGAAGTTCACCGCTTCCTTACCGTGCGCGTCGATCTCCGGCGACTCGTCCCGTTTCGCCAGCCAGACGACGAGCGGCGGAATGAGGTGGCCGGGGAAATGCAGGAACACGCCGAGCAACGCGCTGGCGTGGCAGGCGGCGCTCCACGTACGCGCATTGACGATATTCGCAGGAGCATTGGCGAGCGGCGGTGGGGTTTGTGGATAGGTGGTTTCCATGGCTTCTATGGAATGGATGCAGTCGCCCCGTCGTTTGGATTCAGAAACTTCGGCGCCAGCCTCGCGGCGTCGATGCAAGGGCGCCGCAGGGCGATCACACGAGGGAACGCGCGCCCGGATCATGGCTGCACTTCGACGGGAGCGGCACGGTTTCTGCGTTGACGAGAGCGCTTGAAACGCCGTCTCGCCGCTTACTGGGATGATCTTTCGCTACGCCGCAAGGGCTGGATCGTCATCGCTGCGCCCGTCGCGGCGATGCTGGCCGCGGTGACGATTTTCGGCCTCGGTAAACGGATCGGCGATGCGGCGGAAGTCCCCGTGCGGCAGGCGCTTGAATGTCAGGCGCGCGCGCAATTGCTTCTGACCCTGCTCGTCGACAGCGAGACCGCAGTCCGTGGTTATTTGCTCACGGGCGACGACGCGTTCCTCCAGCCGAAGCTCCGCGCGACGGCGCTGCTGCCGGGTGCCGCGTCCGCT
>DATHXZ010000125.1:0-2412 GCA_035459405.1 Chthoniobacterales bacterium | reverse complement strand
TCCGGTGCGAGTCGCAGGGCGCGCGCCGCGCTCCATTGCGACGGCTCGATGCGGTGCACCTTGTGATCCTCGAGCGCTGCAGAGAGCCGAGCGAGACTCGCCGGCAGATCATCGCCGACCCAACCGTCGCCCGCCCGATACGCGGTCGCGAAACGCCCCTCCGAGATCTGGTATGAGCGCAGGAAGTGGTTCCGCTCGTCAGGTCCGCGCAGCGGCCCGATCGTAAGCGAGTAGCCGAAGGCGAGCGACGCATAGCCAAGGAAGAACACCAACGCGATTCGCGGAGGCGATAACCGTCCGGTCAACGCCGCGCCAGCATCCGCCGCGTACACCTTCAGGTTGAACATCGGTCGGCTGCGGCGCCGCGGACGGCGGCAGGTTCGGTTAACGCTTGCTCAGCCGGCGAAACATCCAGAGGCCCAGCCCAATGAAGAGCACGTTCGGAAACCAGACCAGCAACTCGGGCCGCATCGCCGGATTCCCGCGCAAGGTGTCGGCGGCAATGATGAAGAGGAAGTAGAAAAACGCCACAATCAGGCTGAGCAGGAACCCCATCGAAGTCTCCCGCCGATGCGCGGTGATGCCGAGCGGAACGCCGACGAGCGCGAAAGCGATGCACGAGAACGGGAATGAAAACCGTTTGTTGATCTCCGTGCGGCTGGCGCTCTGCTGCGTCGGGTCATCCGATTTCAACTGCTCCATCAGCTGATCGAGCGACATCGCAGAGCGGCTCGTGCGGCGCTTCTCCTTCTGGTATAATTCCTCGAGGCTGATCGCCAGTGTCCCCTCCTGCATGTTGATGCCATCGCGCACCCGGAGCAGGTCGAACGGATTCTTCTCATCGCGCTGCTGATAGCGCGCTTCGTAGAGATGCATGAGCAGACGCTGGTTTTCGAGATCGGCTTCGAGCATCCCGCTCCGCGCGTGTGTCACTCGCATCGGCATCGCGGTCTCGTTCATCTCGAAGACAATGATGTTCTCGAGCCGGTTGCCTTCCTTGCGCCCGACGTAAATTTTTCGGCCCGGAAACTGGTCGATCACCTGGTCGCTGCCGAACAGCGCCATCGGATTGCGCGTAGCGAGGTCCAGAATCGTCGTGCGTAGCTTCTGCTGCGCAGTCGGCGCGACGTGCACGTTCAACCAGAGACAGATTGCGGTGCAGGCGACTGCAAGCAGGCCGAGCGAGGCGGTGATGCGCGCGACGCTGACACCGTTCGAACGCAACGCAGTCAGCTCGTTATCAGCCGAGAGGCGGCCGAAGACGAGGAGGATGGCGGTGAGCAACCCCCATGGGATCGTGAAGATTAGCGAGAACGGCAGGACGTAGGCAATGAACGTGAGGAGATACTCGACCGGCACGTCCTGGTTGACGAGCAACGGCAAAAGCTTGCGGAAGATGTTGCCCACCACCAGCACCAGGCTGAGCACCGCGACGGCGAACAACAGGTTCACGATCAGCTCTCGGCTGATGAAGCGGTCGATGATTTTCACGGCGCAAACCGGTACTTGCGATTGGTGCCGCTAACAAATGGAAAGCTCCTGTAGCGGCGCGTCTATGACCGCCGTGACGGCACGCGACAGACGAGAGGCGTTCGAAATTTTGGGCGAATTGATGATGAGAAGGTCGAGAAGGTCGCGGCGCGTTCGGCGGTCGTAGACCGCCGCTACAGGGCGCTACTTCTTCTTGTCGCCGGCGTCTTTCTGCTTCTTCGCTTCTTCGGCGATGGATGACTGCAGCTCCGGCATGTGCTCCTGGACGCGCTTCGCACCGATTTCGGCGCCTTTGCCCATGAGGGTCGGCATTTTCTCAACCATCTTGCGGCCGACATCTGTCTGATAGAACCGGTTCATCTCATCCAGCTCCTTCTCGGTGAACTCGTTCATGTAAATCTGGATCGTGTCGGCCTTCAGGCTTTCCCAGCTCATGTGCTTCATGAGGAACTGCCGCATCACCGTCTCGAACGGTGCGATGCCGGGATTCTGCGCGATTTGCGCCCGGAGCATCTCGTCGATGGTCCTGCGCAAGACCGATTCCATATCCATCAACGTCAGCATCTTCTCCGCAGCCTGATAATGAGTTCCGCCCGGCGCCGGCTCGGCAGCGTTCGCGCGAACAGCGACCAGACACACGAGCACCATGGCAAGAAGCATTCGTTTCATGGCGAATACGATAGGCCCAGAGCCGTGGCGCTGGAAAACGAAAAGATTACCGCGCGAGGTCGTGCAGATCGGGGGATGCAGCGCGCCTGGAATCCGCGGCGACTCCTTCTTTTGCTTCGAGCGCAGATTTGGTAACGTGAGCACCTCATCGTGAACGAGCTCTACGACGTCGCAATCATCGGGGGCGGCCCTGCCGGCAGCACCGCCGCCACCCTGCTCGCACGTGCCGGGCGGCGGGTGGTCGTGCTCGAG
>DATHXZ010000124.1:0-8284 GCA_035459405.1 Chthoniobacterales bacterium | reverse complement strand
TTTGTTCAGTTTGTTTAACATCTTCGGGTGTCTTTCAGGTTTGTTTTTGTTTGATTGCGATCCGCGTTTAGTCGCGGGTCGGCAGTAGTAAAAGCATTGACGATGCCACCGGCCGTGATTTCTAGATTTTCTAGTCGGTGTGGCAGCCGTTTGGTCGGGCAGCGCCTGCTTGGGATCCCATCGCCGCTGCGGAATCCGCTGCAGCTCAGTGCCGGCGTCGCTCTGTTGACCCTGCGGGGTTGAGTGATGTGGCCGTGGCTCGCGCCCCTGTCGAGTCCCGCAGGGATGCAGACCCCGCAGCGCGTTTGGTGTTGCTGCAGCAGAGCACGTTCGGGCGCTGAGAAACCGCGGCTCATTACCTGCCACCCCCGAACGCATTCGGGGATGACAGGTGTATGAACTGCGAGTCTTACCGGTAGTAAGGAGCCCAGAACGACGACGGAGCCACGTCCGACAGGTCGTTGAAGGCAGCCGTCGGAACGACCGGCAGCACGTCCACCGTCTGCGCGCCGTAGCCGCCGTAGACCGGGTGTGCCCCAGTGTTGTAGAGGGTCGTGCCGCCCTTCATGTACTGCGTCCAGGCTGCGGTCCCGACAACGTCGTTCGCCTTCTTGTTGTTCTCGATCGCGTACTGGTCGACTGCGGAGTCGATCAGGCGCAGATCGTTCAGGACCTTACTCGCCTGTGAGCGCTTACGAGCACGGAGGAATCCGGGCACCGCGATCGCGGCCAACAGAGCGATGATCGCAACGACGATCATGATTTCCACGAGGGTGAAGCCCCCGCGGCGTTTGTTAAGTTTGTTCAACATGCTGTTTGCTTTCTTTTTATCTCTTTATGTTTGTTTGTTTTGCGGTCCGCCGTTACAGCGGATTGACGATTAAATGAGCAAGGTCGATGCCAGCACCCCTGCTGAATTGTGAATTTCTAGAATGCGCTGCCGATAGATCTCTCGCGGCGACGCGCATATTGATGAAAGCCATCGTTCGCGACTGCGAACTGCGGTGGCCTTTCACCGGTAGCTGTGCCCCTGCGGCGCCCGCGTAGCGCAACATTGCGAGCGGACGACGCGGGTACCGTGAAACAGCAAAGCTCCACAGCGCGGTCGCTTCGGTCGCTCCCGGTCGGCGGCTACATCTTCGTCGGCGTCTTCTTCGTGCGCTTACTCGTGCTGTTCCGGCTAACCGGCTCCCCATTTCTCCTGCCGGCCCAGGGCGACATGCATTTCTACCATGACTGGGCGCAACGCATCCTGCGCGGCGAATGGACCGATTACCGCGCATTCTACGGTCTGCCGCTCTACGCCTATTTGCTCGCGGGTCTCTACAGCCTCGCCGGTGTGAATCCTTTTGTGCCGGGAGTGCTTCAGGCGTGCCTGGAAGCCGGAACTGCTTTGATCCTGTTCAAGCTCGGAGAGCGAATCTTCCGGAAACCGGAGCCAGCGGCCGCTGAACTTCAGCCTTCGACGGAAAACTCGATCCCGCTGCTCAACAGTGGGACAGCGATCGGCCTACTCGCGGCCATCGGGTGGGCCTTCTATCTTCCAGCGCAGTCCTATTCGGTAATCCTGATGCCGGCGGCGTGGCTCGTCTTCGTGTTCTGGTTCGTCGTGTGGCAGGTGCTCCGACGTGACGAGATTCCGCCGGCGCGCTGGTTCTTCTTCCATGGCGTTTTGATCGGCGTGACGGCGATGGGAATCGCGACGGTGTTGTTTCTTCTGCCGCTGATCGTTTGCGCTGCTGCTGTGAGGTGGAAGTGCGACAGCGTAGCGCTGGGCCGCTTGCGCATCGGCACCGCAACTGTTCTGCTCGGCGCAGGTTTCGCCATGGGCACGTCACCAGCGTGGCTGCACAACCGCTTTGTGGCAGGCGATCCGGTATTTCTCTCGGCGCATTCGGGCGTGAACCTCTGGATCGGCAACAATCCGAGCGCCAACGGCTACCCGCGTTTTCCGCCGGGATTGCGCGCCGGTCAGCAGGCGATGCTGACGGATTCGATCACCGGAGCCGAAGCGGCTGCCGGGCGGCCTTTGCGGCGCTCGGAGGTCTCCGCTTTTTGGTCGGCGAAGGCGAAAGCCTTCATCGCGGAGAACCCACGCGCGTGGGCGCAGCTGCTGGCTGCCAAGGTCGCGAACTTCTGGAACAGTTTCCAATACGACGACATCAGCGTGGTCACGAGCCTCCGTGAACAAGGCGTGACTTTCCCGGGATTTCGCTTCGGGGTCGTCGCCGCCTTCGGGCTCGCGGGGATCGTTCTCGCGGTCCCGCGCTTCCCCGCATCACCGTGGGTGCTGGCTGCGGTGCTGCTGCACATGTTGTCGCTGCTCAGCGTTTTCATCACGGAACGTTACCGTCTCGCTGCAGTGCCGGGGCTGCTCCTGTTCGCGGCGTTCGCTGTTTACCATCTCTGGCAAGCCCTGACGGACGCGCGCTACTCGCGTGTGCTCGCGTGCCTAGCGCTTATCGTTGCTGCATCGCTCCTCGTCAGCTTCCGCCGCACGGACGCCGAGCTATGGGCCCTGGACCCCTACAATTCGGGTTTGCATGCGCTGGAAGCGGGCAGGCTTGACGCGGCGGAGCGGAAGCTGAAGCTTGCCCACGCGTACGTCCCGAGTAACGCCGAGCTAAATTTCGCACTCGGCAATCTGGAGGTCGTGCGCGGGAACATCGCGGCTGCGAGATCATGGTACGCGCAGACGCTCGCGCTCAATCCGCGGCACGAAGGTGTGTTGAACAACCTGGGCGTTTTGGCGCTTGAGGAAGGACGGGCACGCGACGCGATCGAACTTTTCGAGCGGGGTCTCGAGGTCGAACCGCAGGAGGCGAAGACGCATTATCTGCTGGCTCGCGCGGCGCTGGAGCTTGGAGATCCTGAGCGTGCGTTGGCGGAAGTCGATGTAGCTCTGCGCTTAGACCCGGATCAGCCGGAATTTCTGGAGCTGCGCCGCAAGATCATCAACGCACGCGACACCGCTTTGCCGGGCAAGCCCTAATCGCGGGATCCTCCAGACGCGCTGGCCTTATTTCGTTGCCGTCGCGCTCGCCCCTGCTTTTTAGCGCGCCGCAGAAATCCGGCAGCTGCTGAAACGCGCCCCTGACGAACGCTTCCACCTCGTAATACTCACTGGAGCTGCAGTGATCGCCTGCTCGACCGTCGGTTTTTTGATCGGTGAGCATCGAGCGCGGATTTTCCGTCTTGTGGTTGCGAGCTGTTCTGCTGCTGGCGCTGGGTGCACGATTCGCAGCTACGGAGCCTCCGCCGTCGCGCCAAGTCGCGGCGGACCGGATGCGAGAGCACACGCCGGAGATGCGAGCACCGATCATCTACGAGCTCCAGCCGCTCTACTTCCTACGCCTTTCGGCAAACAACGGCGAGGTTCTTGCCGAAAAAGTTCCCGAGCAACGGATCGAGAAATCTGCTCACCGGAAACAGCAGCCGGTCGTAAACCCAGATACTGCGCGCCGAAATCCGCGCGCTCGCGTTGCGCCCGAAGAGCAGCGCGGCGAAGAAGCCTAACGAGTCTGCGTAACGGGCTTTCTCAACCGCGAACCCGGTGCGTCGAAGCATTTCGACCATGGCTTTGCGTCTGTACCGGCGTTGATGCTCCACATAATCATCAAGACGTGACCAAAGCACCGGAAACGCAGGCACGAAGATGAACAACCGTCCGCCCGGTCGCAGGCTGGAGAACACAGCGCGCACCAGTGCCTCATGATCCGGGACGTGTTCGAGCACATTCAACGTGAATACGTAATCGACCGTGCTTGGCGGCATCTCTTCCATGCCACTCCAAACCGTGAAGCCCCGCTCGCGGAGCAGCGCCTGGTTCGCAGCATCAGGCTCGACGCACGCAATCTCAAGACCGCGCTCGCGCAGCATCTCGGAGAATGTACCGCGTCCCGCGCCTAAATCGACAACGGATTCGGCGTGAGGCGGCTTCGCCTCGAGAACCTGGTTCGTTAACCAGCCGTTGTAATTGCTCGCCCCTCTTAGCAGGTCGAGGAGATCATGTCCTCGATACTCGAACAGCGGCGTGCTCGGGGACGAGGTCGAGGTCAGGCTCGCTGGCTCGGAAGACATAGGATTCCCGTTTCCACAGGTTGTACTTCAAAATAACGTAGAGAGCGCGCACGCCATCTCGCCAGCCGATTTTCTTTCCTTCGTCGTACGTTCTGCCGTGATAGGAGATCCCCACCTCGTAGAACCGGCAGCGACGCTGTGCGAGCTTGGCCGTGATCTCAGGTTCGAACCCGAATCGCGATTCCTGGACGCGTAGATCCTCGAGCACCTCGCGGCGGAAGACTTTATAGCCGGTCTCCATGTCCGTCAGGTTGATGTTCGTGAAGATGTTTGAGAGCAGAGTGAGCAGACGATTGCCCACCATGTGCCAGAAGTAGACGACGCGATGCGGACGACCGCCCATGAAGCGCGATCCAAAAACCACATCAGCCTCGCCGTTGATGATCGGGTTGAGCAATTCGGCGTAATCTCTCGGGTCGTATTCCAAGTCGGCGTCCTGCACGAGGACGATGTCCCCGGTAACGTGGCGGAACCCGGTGTCGATGGCAGCACCTTTGCCCCGATTCTTTTCGTGATGCACCACCTTCACGTCATCTGATGCGAGCTTATTGACGATCGAGTCGCAGCCGTCGGTCGAGGCGTCGTTCACAATCACGATTTCGAGCTCGTACTCGCGATCGACGGCAGCTTTCACCTTCTCCACGATCGTACGGATCGTGCGGCGCTCGTTGTAGCAGGGGATGATTACAGAAAGAATCATGGGAACGCACGCATTTCGGAGCAGAAATGATGCCACTGGTCGCATTCGCGCCTATGCTTGGTGAACTGGTATACGCGCCGCTATGGAGTTACGCTCGTGCCTCAGCTATCGGAGCCGAGCAGCATTCGGGGACAGCTTTCACGAGAAGCCCCGAATCAGGCGTGCTCTCAAGAACCACCCTCGTTCGGCAAGGACTCAAGCAGGCTGCCGTTGCCATCTGATTTCGCAGACGCTCGGGCCGGACCGGCATCCAGTCACGGAATCAGTGGGCGAGGCGTTTCTTGTACTGCTCCGCGGACGGTCGTATACTGGTCGGCAACGACCGTCACACGCGATCGTCTGGTCGAAGGTGTCGTTCGAGCAACAAGTTCGATTCCCCCGAGCACGCGGCGAAAACGACATGCAGGCTGGCAAGAAGCGACGGGTTGCGCGGGAGCAAATGAGCCAAGAGGAGAGATCTGGCTCATTTAATTATTCCCTGAGCATAAATCAGCCCTTCAGTGACGAGCTCGTAGAGGGAACCTTTGATGAAAAGGATGTAGTGCTGGCGCAGCTCGTATCCGCAGAGCGCTACGACAGCGCACACCAGCAATGGCCGTTGGTAGCGTCCCCACCGGCGGCTCAGGGCGAGGAGTTGAACGCCGGCGAGGAATCGCAGTGGCATGTCGAGCATCACGATGAAACGCAGGTTCATCCCGGCCGGGAAGAGTGCCAGCACTGTGTAGGACAGCGCGACAAACACGGCAACATACGCCTGGCCGGGGATGTTGCTGCCGCGAATATTCAGAAGCGCGGCGCCAGCCAGCATCACCACGATTGGGCTGACGAGGAGCAGGTCGACGAGATAGCGGTGCCATGGTCCCCCGGCCGTTCGGATCATGAACGCGAGCGCTGGAACCTTTACTTTCAGAAGCGAAAAGATCAGCACGAACTGCTCGACGCCTCCGGCCGCGAGCACGACCGCAGTCAATCCGACCAGAGTGGCGGCAAAGGTCGTGATTACCAAGCGGCGCGTCACCTGCCCGAACCGTAACCAGTGGTTAAGCGCGAGAATGGCTGTGATTGTCGCCGCTACGAACGCCGCGTTCTCTTTGGTCATCACCAGCACCGCCAGTGCAGCCGCGTAGCTAATCAACCAAGGCGTGCTATCCCTTTGTTGCAGGTTCTCCCACAGCAGCCACATGACAAGCAAAGCCCAGAATCCGAATACGCCGTCGATTAGGGCGTGCTGCCCCATGTGAATTTGTGTGGGCGCGCACGCGACCAACGCGGTCACGGCGGCGGTAAAGTCGCGGCGCCGCGTCACACGCCAACAGAACACCGCGGAAACGACCACGGTTAAGATACTGAAATGTGCGGAGAGCGCGTGCAGTGCTGCGAGCGGCGAGAGCCCAAACACGCGGTGGTAAACGTACCCGCCGCCGATGTAGAAGATCCGCGTCGGCGGGAGAATCGCTTGATTCTTTGGTTCGAGTTGGTGATCGATGAACTGCTCGGCGAGGAGCGGGTAGTTCGTCACCCCTGCTTTGCTGAGCAGCTCGACGTATCCTCGATAGAGATTCTCATCGAAGCCGATGCCATCGAAGCCGGCGGGCACGCACAGCCGCAGCAACGCAGCGGCTACTATGATCAGCGCGATTCCAACTGGGAATGCCCAGCCGTCGCGAAAAGCTCGATATCTGGTACGCAAAGGTGGTTGGGCCAGAGCACGCGCTTCCAGATCACACAATTCGGCAGAGGTGGTCATGAGGAACCGAGGCCGATTTATGAACAGCAACTGGCGTGCCGATGCGTTCGGCTGGAACCCGCGCGGTGCTGCCTGTGTTGGCCTGCGTTTCAAGCGCCGCTCACATGCTCGTAGCTCTCGCGTCTAGAAATCCTATCGGACTGAACGACAGCGATGCGACAAACGCAATGCGTCTGTTAACTACTGCCGTTCCGACCGCTGGGCTGATCTTTCCCAAGCACCGCATTCGCCGTCGCGAGCAGTTCTCGATCGTCGTTTTCGGTCAGGTCTCGCATGAACGTGCGCATCCGCCGGAACGACTGCGTCAGGAACAACTCAGCGGCCCGCTGATTGCCCGGGGCTGAGCTGCCGTTCTGCCCAATGCCTTGCAATTCGGCATCCAGGCGGCTGAGCACGCACGCGGAAGCAAACATTTCGATCGCAGTATTCGCGATGCGCTCCTGAATCAGCTGCATGTCGAGAATTGGCTCGCGATAAAGCACCAGCGAGCGGTTCACCGCGAAATTGAATCGCCAGATCATCCGGCCGAGCTGGTTTGCGTAGCCGCGCAGGCGCTGGCTCTTCACAGGCACGTTCGGCACCTTCACTGTCGCGCCCAGCCGGCCGAGTCCTGCTCCCCATGCTTTCATGCGATCGGGACGCCACGGCTTCAACATCGTGTCGAGGATCTCCTTGAACTCCATGCCCGGGCCCCGCATCCCGACCAGCGCGACGAATGACGTCAGCACTTCGTTCGCGCCTTCGCCGATCTGGTTGATACGGGCATCGCGCAGCATCCGCTCGAGCGGCAGATCGGTGAAATAGGCCGCACCGCCGTGAATCTGGAACGCATCCATGACTGCGTCCCAGAGACGATCGGTCGTGAAGACCTTCAGCATCGCGGTCTCCATCATGTAATCCTCGAGACCGCGATCGATGAGCGACGCCGTCACGTTCGTCATCGCTTCCATCGCGTAAACATCGGCCGCCATGCGCCCGATCTTTTTCTTCACGAGCTCGAGATCGCCGAGCGTTTTGTTGAATTGCTTGCGCGTGTTCGCGTGATTGATCGCGAGCTTCAGGCATGCCTTCGCACCGCCGGTGCAGCATGCGCCGAATGTCGTGCGGCCGAAGTCGAGCACAGTGAGCGCCACGCGCAGGCCTTTGCCTAGCGGGCCGAGGATGTTCTCCTTTGGCACGCGCACGTTGTTCAGCTCGAATGTCGCCGTCGCCGTGCCACGGATGCCGAGTTTCTCCATCCGGCCGTCGATCATGTTGAAGCCCGGCATGTCCTTTGTGACGAGGAACGCGGTGATCGCAGTTTTCCCCGGCTTTCCGGGAACCGGCGTGCGCGCCATCACCGTCATGACATCCGCGATGTCAACGTTCGTGATGTAACGCTTCCGGCCATTCAGAGTATAAGCAGAGCCGTCATCCGTAGGCGTCGCGGTCATCTGCACGTTGGCTGCATCCGAGCCGGCGTTTTCTTCCGTCAGTGCAAAGGCAGCCAGCTGTTCACCGGAGACCAGCGGCGGCAGCCAGCGCGCCTGCTGCTCCTCGGTCCCGAATAACAGCAGCGCACGCACGCCGATCGAGTGATGCGCGTTCGTGAACACCGACACGGAAGCGTCGCGCGTCCCAATTTCCTCGAGCACCTTGCAGTACTGCATCTGCGAAAACCCACTCCCGCCGTGCTCCTTCGGAGCCGTCATGCCGAGGACGCCAGTTCGCGCGAGGCGTTCGATCACGTTGCGCGGGATGTCCGCGTTGCGATCGAT
>DATHXZ010000123.1:0-2237 GCA_035459405.1 Chthoniobacterales bacterium | reverse complement strand
CGAACCTGCGCGTGCACATTTGCCCGGCTGACCTGTCCCGTGACGAAGACCTCGAGCGACTGGCCGACGCGCTGCAGCACGATGCGATAACGGTCGATTTTCTGATCAACAACGCAGGCGTGGGAGATCGCGGCGACTTCGCGACGAGCGAGCCTCAGCGGCTGAAAGACATCGCACTCGTCAATATCATCTCCGTCACGTTGCTGACCCGGCAATTGCTTCCGCCGATGATCGAGCGCCGGCGCGGTGCGATTCTGAACGTGAGCTCTTCCGCCTCGTTTTTGCCGATTCCACGCATGGCTGTTTACGCGGCGAGCAAAGCGTACGTGACGAGCTTGTCGGAGGCGCTCCGGAGCGAAGTCGCCGAGTTCGGTATCACCGTGACGGCGCTCTGCCCTGGTCCGGTGCACACGGAGTTCGATACGGTCGCGATGCGCCCGCACGATCCGAAGCGCAAAGCGCCGGAATTCACCTATGTGCCGGTCGAGGAGGTAGTGCGCGCTGCGCTCGACGGTGTCGAGCGCAACCGCCCGATCATCATCCCCGGCGTCGCGATGAAGGTCGCGATGCTGTTCGCGCGCCTCCTGCCGATGCCTGTGCTGCGACTCGCGTCGCGGCTTTCGCCTTAGCTGTTACTTCGCGTATTTCACCGAGCAGCCGTACGGCTTCGTGCTCGTGTTGCTGACCGGCTTGCCGGTCATCGTGTTGTCGAGCGCGACTTTCACGTAGTTCTCGGCGTCCGCGAGATCGGCGGTGTTCGCGCTGGCTTTGCTGTCGATCGCGCCCTGGTAGACGAGCTTGCCTTCCTTATCGATGACGAACATGTGCGGCGTGGTCTTGGCGCCATACATCTTCCCGACTTTGCCGTCGTGATCGAAGAGGATGTTCGTCGCCTTGATGTTCCATTCCGAGATCGTCTTCGGCGCCGTCTCAGAGGTCATGTGACCCTGCTCGCCCGGCGCGGATGAGTTGATCGAGAGCCAGACGACGTCCTTGCCCGTGTATTCCCCCTGCAGCTTCTGCATGTTGCCGCTCGTGTAGTGCTTCTTCACGAAGGGGCAGCCTTCGTTAAACCACTCCAGCACGACGAACTTGCCGCGGAAATCTGAGAGCGAGTGCTCTTTGCCGGAACTGTCTTTCAAAGTGAAGTCCGGCGCGGCGCTGCCGACTTTGGGTTCATCGGCGAATGATGCCGACGCTGCGACACAGGTGAGAAGTGCAATGAGGAGTTTTGCTTTCATAATTTGTTTCGGTGGTTATTCGACCGCGAGCTGCGGCGAGATGGTTTCGAGCTTTTCCAGCACCATGTTCCTGGTCAGCAATTCGGGCAGCACGATCGGCTCGGCGGATTTGCCTGCTGGATACAGCACATACAATGGGACACCTGGCCGCCCGAATTGTTTCAAAATTTTCGTGATCGCAGGGTCGGCGTTGGTCCAGTCGGCTTTGAATTTGACGACGCCGCGCCGCTCGAACGCTTCACGGACCGCATCGGCCTCGAGCACCGTCGCTTCGTTGAACTTGCACGTCACGCACCACGCCGCGGTGAAATCGATGAAGACCGCCGAGCCGCGCGCGAGCTCCGCCTCGAGGCGCTCGGGCGTGAATGCGATCCAGTCGCCTTCCGCTTTGTCGACGGCGCTCTCGAGCTTCGTCGTAGCGAACTTCGCGCCAATGAAGTAGGCGGCGCTGCCAAGCACGAGCGCGAGCATGAGCACGAGCACGACTGCCTGACGCGCGGCCGAAGCGAGCGGCGTGATGAATGCTCCCTTCATCCAGCAGGCGATGCTCACCACGAGCAGGAAGCACAAGGCCCAGATCACTGCCGCGAGCCCGCGCTGCTCGCCGAGCACGTAGAGCAGAAACACCAGCGTTGCGAGCATCGGGAAACCCATCAATTGCTTCACGCGCTCCATCCACGCGCCGGGTTTCGGAAGCAGATTCACCCACGCAGGGTTGGCGGAGAGGAGCAGATACGGCGCGCTCATTCCGGCGGCGATGGCCAGGAACATCAGCAGGATGATCGCGCTCGATTGTGTCAGCGCGAAGCCAACCGCTGTGCCGAGCACCGGCGCAGTGCATGACGTGCCGAGGATTGTCGCAAAGACGCCTTGAAAGAATGAGGCGGCGTTCCCCTCCCCCGCCGTCCACGTCATCACGCCGCGATTCGCGCTCTGCGGCAGCATGATCTCGAACACGCCAAAGAGATTGAGCGCGAACACGAGCACGATCGCGCT
>DATHXZ010000122.1:0-4637 GCA_035459405.1 Chthoniobacterales bacterium | reverse complement strand
GATGGCGTCCTGATCGCGGCGCGAAATGCGCGCACGACGCTGGAGGCGGGGTTCACGACTGTCCGCGATCTCGGCGGGGAGCCGCGCGGGATCGCGACGCTGCGGGACTTCATCAACGCGGGCGAGCTGGCTGGACCGACGATCGTCCCGGCCGGGCGGATGATTTCGGTCGCTTCCGGACATGGCGACGTCAACGGTCTAAACCGCCGCAACACGAAGGCCGGTCGCGAGGAGGCGGACAACGTCTGCAACGGAGTGGACGAGTGTCGCGAAGCGGTGCGGAATCAGATTCTGCAAGGCGCGGATGTCATTAAATTTGCCGCCACCGGTGGAGTTGGGAGCGACGTCGCCGGCGGGCTCGCGCGACAGATGTTTGAGGACGAGATGCGCGCGGTGATCGAGACAGCCAACAGCTTCGGCCGACGAACCGCTGCGCATGCACACGGAAAAGACGGCATCGACACAGCCCTGCGGGCGGGCGTCAATTCAATCGATCACGGCTCGTTCATCGATGACCAGACGATCGCATTGTTCAAGGAGCGTGGCGCGTACCTCGTGCCCACGATGATGGCGCCGATTGCAGCGCTCGAGCAGGCGCGGCGTGGCGATCGCCCGCCGGCTTCGCTGGCGAAGGCAGAAGAAGCGGCGGCGGCGATGAATGAAAGCCACAAGCGCGCAATCAAAGCGGGCGTGAAGATCGCCTTCGGCACCGATTCCGGTGTGTCCAAGCACGGCATCAACGCGCAGGAGTTCAAGCTGATGGTCGATGCAGGCATGACACCGACGGCGGCGATCCACGCGGCGACGGTGGCTGCGGCTGACCTGCTGGGGCGCTCCGCAAACATCGGCACGCTCGAGAAAGGCAAAGATGCCGACATCATCGCGCTCAGCGGCAGTCCGCTCGACGATGTTACGCGGCTGGAGAATGTCGGCTTCGTGATGCGCCGGGGTGTGGTGCACAAACTCGACGGGCAGCGACAGGCGTTCCCGCTGCCGTAAGGGAACGTCAGCGAAGCGATTAGCCGGTGAGCAGATTCCAGATTGTCGCTGCGGAGGCAGTGGCGTTCGTCATCCTTCTGGCGCAGACCGTCGCGGCACAAGACCGCGAGTACATCGACGCACTAGAACGCGCTCAGCAGCAACAACCGGCGCACATCGGCAGCTCGTCACGTATCGCGCCTGCACAGGAACCGGGCACGCCGATGACTCTGCAGGGCCGCATCATTAAGCCAGATGGCAACGCTGCCGCTGGCACCATCGTCTTCGCGTATCACACCGATGGGGCAGGCTTGTACGACCGCTCCGATGCAGGCGCGCATTCGTGGCGTCTAAAAGGGTGGGCGCGAGCAGATGAGCAAGGACGCTTCACATTCGAGACAATCCGGCCCGGCGCTTACCCCGACCGGCGAACGCCTGCGCATGTGCACTTCACGGCGTTCACCCCGTCAGGCGAGCGCTATCACGCGGGAGAATTGAAGTTCGAGGATGATCCGCTCGTCCCGCAGCGGGAGCGTGAGGCGTCACGGCGTGCGGGCGAGGTCGGCGAAGTGCGCGCGGTACGGCGCGAACGTGGCGTGGAGTCGGTTGAGTTTACGTTGCGGATCGATCTCGCTCAGCGGTTTTAAGGTTCCGTCGTTGATTCGCCGCTGACCCGCGGTCAGGCGAAGCCCGGCGCGCGAACTGTAAACGTGATCTCTCGAAGAAGCGGGGCGGCAGCGGCGTGCGTGGTCCTGGTTGCGATGGTGCCGGGGCTTCGCGCGGGCGACGCGGTGGCAGTAGGCTATAACGCTGACGGCGTCTGGACGGCAGTGACCTATTACTGTTCCGGCACACCGAAAGGCGGCGCGGATTACAAGGACGAGACGGGAGCACGCCAGGCAGCGACGGCGGACCTGAAGAGCCGGGCAGGGGAAGGCGTAGTGACCACGAAGGTCATCTCAGCATCCGATCGAACCGGGCACTTCGCATACGCACGCGGCAAGACGAAGATAGGCGAGGATGTGCATGCCGTCGGGTTCGGGGCGAGCAAAGCGGAGGCGCAGCAGCGAGCGTTTGCCGATCTCAGCCGCGACGGAGCCACACGCAGCCCCAAAGTCATCTACAGCTACTTCTCGCACGGCGCAGAATCATCACCGCCAACTCGTTAGGCGAAGCCTCGCCACGTCAGCACTTGCTCGCCGTGTCGAAACTCCTTGCGCCAGCCTGCCTGCCTCGCGAAGCGTAACCGCGCATGGCGATCGGCACCTATCTACCACGCAGTGAGTATCCGCGGCCTGATCGTCAGCGCGGATTCGTGCACGGCGTCGACTGGTTGAACCTGAACGGCGCGTGGGAATTCCGGTTTGATCCGGACCGCGTCGGGATCGAACAGGACTGGTTTGTGCCGGGCGGAGGGCGCTGGAGCGAACAAATCACCGTCCCATTTTGCTGGGAATCGCTGGCAGCCTGGGGGGAGGCGGATGCGGCCGGGAACGACAACTACTTCGCGCGCCGCGTGTATCGCAACCCGCTCGAGGTCGACCGCTTCAATTACCGAGACGCCGAGCGCTATGAAGTCGGGTGGTATCGGCGGACGTTTGCGATTCCGCAGACCGAGCAGTGGCAAAACAAGCGCACGATCCTGACGGTCGGCGCGGCGGACTTTTTTACCGACTGCTGGTGCAACGGAAAGCACGTCGGACATAACGAAGTCGGATACATCCCGTTCGAGTTCGATATCACGGATGGGCTGGAGCGGGCGCCCGGCGGCGAGCTGATCGCCACGCTCGTGTTTCGCGTTGAAGATCCGCAAGACAACCGCGAGCAGCCGGTTGGAAAGCAGTGGGGCTGGTATGCAAGCGTGAGTGGCATCTGGCAGACCGTGTTCCTCGAGCCGCGGGTCGCGACATTCATCGAGCGTTTCGAGATCACGACCGATGTCGACTCGGGCGAAGCGACGTTCACGATTGTGACGAATGGTGGAAACACGTGCGTTGTCGAAGTCACCGCACCCGATGGCCGGCGATTCTCGGACACGTTTGATGTCAACGGCGGGCGATCTGCCGGGACCTTGTCATTGCAGGAACCGATGCTCTGGGATCCGGTGCGGCCGAATCTCTACCATGTGCAATTCACGCTCGGCGGCGGCGCGGACGCAGATGTGGTGCATGGCTACTTCGGCGTGCGCAGCATCTCCACAAAGCCAGCGGATGACGTCGCCGCGCCGGCCGCTCTCTCTCTGAACGGCGAGGCGATCTACATCCGCGGCGCGCTTTATCAATCGTATTTCCCCGACGGGATCTACACCGCGGGGGACGTGCAGGTGCTGAAGGACGACATCGCGTACGCTAAACGCTGCGGGTTCGATCTACTGCGCGTCCACATCAAGGTGGACGATCCGCTCCTGCTCTACTACGCCGACACGGTCGGCATCATGCTGCTGGCGGACTTCCCGAACTTCGGCGAAGGGGGCGACACGGCTCTGGGCCGCCGCCGCTACGAGGAGACGATGCGCGCGGCGATCGCGCGCGATTTCAATCACCCGTCAATCATCGGCTGGTGTCTGTTCAACGAAACCTGGGGTTTCGGCGGACAGGACGAGATCGTCAAGCTCATCAATCCTAAGCCGCCGATTGCGGTCTCGAGCACCGCACGCGAACCGGGCGCGAAATTGAAGAACGAGCCTTCCTTCACGTGGGTGAACGAGATGTGGAAGCTCGCCAAGTCACTCGACCCGACACGGCTGGTCGAAGACATGAGCGTGGTCGAGTGGGACCACCTCGAGCACTACGGACACGGCGCGACGGATGTGAACTCGTGGCACTTCTACTCGCGACAGTATGGCAAGGCGAAGGCGCACATCGAGGAGGTGGTGAACGAGACGTATGCCGGTTCGCGCTTCAACTACACGCCGGGCTTCGAGCAGGGCTCGCAACCGTTGATCAACAGTGAATACGGCGGTGTCGGCGCGCTCGACGGGGACATCGATATCAGCTGGAGCTTCAAGTTCCTGACGAACGAGCTACGCCGCCACGGCAACCTCTCCGCCTACATTTTCACCGAGCTGCACGACGTCGAGTGGGAGCGGAACGGCTTCCTGAACTACGACCGCACGCCGAAGCACTTCGGCTACGAGCCGACCATCGTGAACCAGGGCGACGTGCTGCCGATCGATGCGCCGCCGATTGCGGCCTATAAGCCGGGTCAGGAGGTGGAGATCGATGTGCTCTCGTCGCACTTCGCGCGGCGCAAACGCGAGGATGTGACGCTCTACTGGACGCTAAGCGGAATTGACTCGTTAGGCTGGGCGCACGACCGGCTCGCGCAAGGCAGCAAGCCGATCGCCTTTCCGCACTACCGGGTCGAGCTCGCGGAGCGGATCCGCCTTACCCTGCCGCACGAGACGATGCTCTGCACGCTCTGGGTCCGCGCAGTGACGCGAGACGGCACGCTCGTCGCGCGCAATTATGTGGAGTTCTTCGTCGAAGCCGGCTATGCCGCCCGTGAGGAAACCGATCGCGGGCTCGTGCTGCGCACGTCGGTGCACGCGTGGAGCGCGGCGGAATGGAGCGGCGTGCACAGCGACGTCGCCGAGGCCGAGCTCAACCGCTCCTGCTATGGGGACGGCCACGGGTTTTTCGAATATCAGTTTCCCGTCA
>DATHXZ010000121.1:0-2134 GCA_035459405.1 Chthoniobacterales bacterium | reverse complement strand
GCTCGGTCGCGAGTTTCAGGCGTTGCGCTTCGCCGCCGCTCAACGTCGGACTCGGCTGGCCGAGCTTCAGATATCCGAGCCCCGTATCGACCAGCAATGAGAGTGGCCGCGCGATCTTCTGATTGGCGGCAAAGAACTCCGCCGCCTGCTCGATCGTCATGTTCATGACGTCGCCGATACTCTTCTCGTTGTAGAGCACCTCGAGTGTCTGAGCGGTGTAACGCCGCCCGCCGCAGTCTTCGCAAGGCACGTAGCTGCTCGGCAGGAAACTCATCTCGAGCTTGATCACGCCCTGGCCTTTGCACGTCTCGCAGCGTCCGCCTTCCGTGTTGAACGAGAAGCGCGCGTTGGTGTAGCCGCGCATGCGCGATACAGGCAGCTGCGCATAGAGGTTGCGAATTTCGTCGAAGACTTTGATGTACGTGGCGGGTGTCGAGCGCGACGTTTTACCGATCGGCGATTGGTCGACTTCGTAGACGGTCTCGAAGAACTCCGCGCCGCTGACAGGCGCAAACAAATCGCCGCCGTCGTCCGAATCTGGACGTGCGGAAGCACGTCCCTCCGGAGGGACATGCTTCCGCATGTCCTCCCCGCGGCGCGGTCGTCTCGTAAGAACATCGCGAATCTCCGGAAGCAAGACGCTGCGCATCAGCGTCGATTTACCGGAACCGGAGATTCCGGTGATGACCGACAGCCGATTCACCGGAAACCGCGCATCGACGTTCTTCAGGTTGTTCGCGCTCGCGCCGCGAATCTCCATCCACTGCTCCACCTCGCCTAACGAGCGCCGTTCGTTGCGCGTTGGATGACACAGCGGTGAACGCAGGCAGCGTCCGGTTTCGGAACTCGCGTGCTGCTGGATCTCGGAAAGCGTTCCCTGCACGACGACCTGCCCGCCGTGCATGCCGGCGCCGGGTCCGAGATCGATGATGTGATCCGCACGCCGCATCGTCTCCTCATCGTGCTCGACGACGACAAGCGAGTTCCCCTTCTGGCGCAGCGCAGTCAGCGTTTCGAGCAGCCGCACGTTGTCACGCGGATGGAGACCAATCGTCGGCTCATCGAGCACGTAGAGCACGCCGCGAAGGTTCGACCCAAGCTGCGCCGCCAGTCGGATGCGCTGCGATTCGCCACCGCTCAATGTCTTCGCCGACCGGCCGAGCGCGAGATAGCCGAGCCCGACGTTCTCCATGAACTCGAGCCGCTGCTGAATCTCGGGCACAAGGTCGGCTGCGATCGTCTTCTGGTTTCCGCGGAACTTCAGCTTCTGCATCAACGCGAGCGCTTCGGCCGCCGCGAGCGATGTAAACGCATCGATCGTATGACCTTGCAGCCGCACGTGCCGTGCGACGGCATTCAGGCGCGAACCGCGACACGCCGGGCACTCGCGCGCTTCCTCTTCCTCGACGTCCTCGAATGCGCGATCCGCCGCGAGTTCATTCTCGAGCACCGACTCGCCGCTGTCGTCGTCGCCGAGCTGTTTCGCTTTGTTCCAGATCTCGCCGAACCCGGCACACTCTTCGCATGCACCATGCGGTGAGTTGAACGAGAACAGCCGCGGATCCAGCTCCTCAAATGCGCGGCCGCAGCCGGGGCAGCTCATCTCTGTGCTCATCACCGTCAGTCCGTGCTTTGCATCGAGCAGGTGCGCAGTGCCGCGGCCGATATCGAGCGCACGCTGGACGAGATTCCGGGCTTTGAGGATGCGCTTCGCGTCGATCACGCCGACGACAACGTCGATCGTGTGCTCCTTGAACCGCTCGAGCTTGCGGAAATGACTGGCCGGCACGAGCTGGCCATCGACAAACATCGTGTCGAACCCCTGACGTTCCGCCCACCGTGCGACATCAGTGTGGAAACCCTTTCGCGCTTTCACGAGCGGCGCCAGTACCTTGAGCGCGCCGCGTTTCGCGGCCGTCTCAACCTGCTTCACGATCGCCACAACGCTCTGCTTCTCGACAGGCAGGTCGCAGTCAGGGCAATACTGCGTGCCCGTTTTTGCGAAGAGCAGTCGGAGAAAGTGGTAAACCTCCGTCACCGTTGCAACGGTCGATTTGCCACCGCCGCGCGTAACGCGTTGCTCGATCGCGACGCTTGGTGGCACGCCTTCGACGAGATCGACGTCCGGCTTTTC
>DATHXZ010000120.1:0-4732 GCA_035459405.1 Chthoniobacterales bacterium | reverse complement strand
AAGAAGTGCGGCATTTGCCAGCAAAAGAGGATCGCGAACAGGCTCCACGCTGGCCACGAGAGATCATTACGCGCCGCCGCCCAGCCGATCATTGGTGGTAGCGCTCCAGGGATCGCGCCGACGAGCGTGTTCGTGGTGCTGATCCGCTTCAGCGGTGTGTAGGCGAAGATGTAGATTGCGATCGTCGCGGCTGCGAGCGCCGCGCTGAGCAGAGTGCAGGCGATCGCGAGGTAGATAACGCCTGCTGCGCCAAGGCCGCTACCAACGATCGCCGCGTCCCGCGGCAACATGCGGCCAGCCGGGATCGGTCGCATGCGCGTGCGGTGCATGAGTGCATCGAATTGATGCTCCCACCATTGGTTTAAAGCTGCTGCACCAGCTGCTGCCAGCGCGGTTCCGAAAACTGCGTGGAACAACCCGACCGGATTCAGCGCGCCGGCTCCGAGATAGTAGCCGACGGCTGTCGTGACCAGCACCAGCATCGTGAGCCGCGCTTTCGTCAGCTCGGCAAAATCGAGCAGCACACCGTTCGCCGACGTGCTCGTCACGACGACACTCGGCTCTACTGCGGGAGCTTTCTCGATGGTCACGGATTTCACAGCGCGTGCGCCTCTTGGACGGAGGGCGGCCGTGAAAATATAGCAGACTGCGGCGCGGCTGCCGCCACTCGCCGCGAAATTGCGACAATGCTGATGCCCAACGCGAGGAGCGTTGCACCGACCGCGACATGCGCGGTCGCGATATCAGCGGCTTTATTACTCCAGATCGTCCAGGCGCCGAGCGTGACCTGGATCGCGAGGAAGAAGACCCAGAAGCTCGAAAACGTGAGCAGCGGCCGTGCCGGTGCACGAGTCCGGCGCAATGCGAACGCGTACCAGACAACACCGACCGTGACCAGCAGCGCGCCGAAGCGATGCGCCATCTGCAGCCAGATGTGCGAAGCGTCAACGTTCGAAAGCGCCTGCGCGTCGCGCCAAGTGTTGATCGCGGCAAGCCGTTCTGGACTCACGTCCGGGATCACTTGTCCATACGCGAGCGGGAAATCGAGGATCGACAGATCACGGTGCTGATGGCGCATCGTCGCGCCGAGAGCGAGTTGCACAAAGATTAACACCGTCGTCGCAACCGCTAGCCAGACCGGTGCTGACGTGGCGCGAACACCGCGTGGCATATTCCAGCCACGCGATCGAACCACTGCAATGAACACGAGCAAGCCGAGGAACGCCTGCGCAAGACAAGCGTGGAAGATGCCAATCTGATCCTTCAACATCGTCACGCGTAACCCGCCGAGAACGCCTTGGACGATCACTGCGCCGAGCGCGACAACGCCGAGGACGCGCACCCACTTCCGCGGTTCCGCGCGCCAGAGCCAGATCGCGAGGATGATGGTTAGAAAGCCGACGCCCGACGCAATCAGCCGGTGCGTATGCTCGAAGAAGATGCCGCCGACCCACTGCGACACGGGGAACAAAAACATGTTGTAGCCGAATGTCGTCGGCCAATCGGGAACCGCGAGACCAACGCCTTTGCTGGTCACCATCCCGCCGCTCGAAATCAGAAACAGCGTCAACCCGGCCACCGCCCAGATGAAGCGGTTCAGCCAGCGCCGTGAGGTGGTTTGTTCGGCCGTCATGAGCTCACCCATCACACCAGAGTATACGCGCGCGGGCTTAAACCCGCCGCGCCCAACGTCGCTGTTGCGACTAGGGATTACCGCCCGGCGGCGGTGCTGGCGGCGGACTACCGCCAGGTTGCGGGCTTGCTTGCGGATCGCTGACTTTCGGGCCTCCCGGCGGGAGCACGGTTCCCTGGTTTGGACCCGGATCGGGCTCGCCCTCAGGACGCTGCAGCGGGTCCGGCGCGGCCTGCGTTCCAGCAAGCTCCGCGCGTTCCTTCAGCCACGCCTGATAATCTTCCGGCGTATCGACGACGAGGCTGCCTTTCATGCTGTAATGGCCAAGGCCGCACAGCTGGCCGCAGATAACTTCATACGTGCCGGTCTTGATCGGCGTGAACCACATCGGGATGATCTGCCCTGGGATCGCGTCCTGTGCGGCGCGCATGTGCGGCAGCGCGAAGTTGTGAATGACGTCCCTCGAAGAGATCTCGACGATCACCGGCCGGTTCACCGGCACGTGCAGTTCGCCAAGCACGACGAGGTCGTCCTTGCTTTCCGGAGTATCGGGAACAAGGCCCAGCGGATTCGAATTGCTGACCAGCCCCACGTCACGCTTCCCGAATTGGCCGTCCGGTCCTGGCATGTGGAAGTTCCAGTTAAACTGCTGGCCGATCGCATGCACCAGGATCGCATCCTTCGTGTCCGGAAACTCGTTCACGAACTTGCCCCAGAGCGGAATCGCGAACCCGACCAGCAGCACCGCTTCGATCAGGACGACTGCGAACTCGAGGTGAGTCGAGATACCGCTCTTGATGCCCTGGTGATCCGCGACCGGATTTCGACTCCGCCGAAACCGCAGCAGCACGTAAATGAAGAACGCCGACCATCCGAGGAACAGCGCACCCATGAACCAATGGCTGAACTCCATGATGTGATCAATCTGGAAGCCGTGCTCGGAAGCATTCGGCGGCTGGCCGAGAAACTGGTTAATGAAGGCGAGCGATACGCTATTCATACGGCCTGAGATCTTCGTCGGTTATTTGCTGGTGCGGCTCGAGCGGCATTCGCCCGCGCTTATAGAGATGGAGGCTGAAAAGGCCGACGGCGCCGAGGACCGACATCACCGCGGCCATCAGAAACCAGATCGCCGTCGCCATGCTCTTTGCCGTCGACGAGCGTGGATCGGCCGAGCACACCGCGCACGCCATTGCTTCGCCGAGCGGCGAGCTCAGCAGAATTGCGAGCAGGACATAGAACCTCGCTTTCATGTGATAATCCGCAGCCGCTTCATCTTTTTGTAAAACCAGACGCCATAGACGACCAACGCCAGCGCCGCCGCGAAGCAAATCACCGCGCCCACGATATATCCCGAGCCTCCAGCCAACCGATTCACCCGGATGCACAATCCGGCGCCACCGAGCGCCAGCAGCGTCGAAAACGTGATGAAAACGATGTGGAAACCCTTGAGCGACATCTTAGCGCGCGATCGGATCGTACCAGTGCAGATACGTTAGCCAGAAAAGAGCGAGAACAAAGAGGCCGGTGAAAATCAACACGCGATAAATGAGCTGCTTCTCGGCTGATAGATGCATGAAAATCATCGCCACCATCCCCGCCTTGATCGTCGCCACGAACATACCGACCGCGATGTTCGCCTTGTGCGAGCCGAAGTCGAAATACGACAGCGCGACTGTGATCACGGTGAAGACCAGCAGCAGCGCGCCGACCATGAGGTACTTCCGGACGTGCTTCGACACGTCATGATGATCGTGGTCATCATGACCTGCGGCACCGGCGTCGTGCGGTGCGGCGTGCACCATCGCATCACTCGCGCCAACGTGCGCGACTTCCGCTGTTCCCGTGGTGTGATGATGTGTCTCGTTCATGATTAGAGGAGATAGAACAGCGGGAAGACGAAGATCCAGACCAGGTCGACGAAGTGCCAGAACAGGCCGGCCACTTCTACGCGATTCGCCAGGTGCTCGGGGTTGCGCTTGTACAGGTTGGCGCCAATCGGCAGCCAGAAATACAGGAAGATCAACACGCCGCCGAGCACGTGCAGACCGTGCAAGCCGGTGATTGTAAAATACGTCGCGAAGAAGGTGTTGTGCTTCGGCACGAACATGTCGGCGTGCGACACATCCTCCTTCGCAATGTGTGCGACCTTGTCGCTCTTTGGCAGCGGCCAGAAATGGGGCCGATCGCCTTCCGGATTCGTCGGATCAGCGTTCACCGCATCGAGCTTCACGTGATATTCCTTCACGTTCGGATCGTGCAGCGCCTCTTCATTCTCTAGGTGCCCGGTAATCTCAACTCGCTGGTCGAGCCCCTTGTCCTTGGCATATTTGTTCCCGAGATACGGCTCGTACTTCTCCAGCTTATCAGGCTTAATGTAAGCGCCGAAGTGGTGGAATTTATCCGGCCACTCGTTGGCGAGCTTCACCGCGAGGAAGATCACCCCGCAGAGGATCGTGATCCCCATGTAGAGCTTGTAACGCGAGAATTGCCGCATCTTCAGCGCCGCCCATGCGAGCACGACTGTCACCGATGACGCGATCAGGATCGCGGTGTTCATCGTGCCGACCGGCACGTTGAGCAGGCCGCGCGGCCAATGCCCCGGCGGCGCATCGAGCCGGAGGAAGATGTAGGCGGAGAACAGCCCGCCGAAGAGCATCACTTCCGACGCGAGGAACAACCAGATGCCGATCTTCGCGTTCCACAGGCCGGTGTCCGGCCGTGAGGTCGTCGTGTAGGGAATGTCCATGGCCGCGCGCGCTCTTAAGCTCAGTGATGCGCTGCGGCCGCGGCTTCGTAGGCGCGACGATCGCTTTCGGCGATCGGCTCGTGTTGCATCGTGAAGTCCTCTTCACGCCCAGGCAGGCTGTATTCGTATGGACCGCGGTGCACGACTGGCACAGTCGCGAAGTTGCCGTGCGGCGGAGGCGAAGGTGCCGCCCACTCAAGCGTTGTCGCTTCCCACGGGTTGTCGTCGACCTTCTCACCCTTTTTGATGCTCCAGAAGAAGTTGATGATGAACGGAATCTGCGCGAGGCCCATTACCCACGCCGCGACCGAGATCGGCACGTTCCATTCGAAGCCGGTCAGGCCCCAGAC
>DATHXZ010000119.1:0-1579 GCA_035459405.1 Chthoniobacterales bacterium | reverse complement strand
AAGACGCGGCACCGCTGGTGGCGAGGAGCGAACCCGAGCTGGTAGCTCGCAGTGCTAGTGCCGGCAAGTCGTCGCCGGCGATTCCGGCAGGCGGCGTCCCGGTAAGCTCATCCAGATCGGCCAGCTAGCCCGCAGGCGGACCTGCGAACCGTGAACTGAAGGGCGAACCGCGCAGGGTGTTGGCGGTTAGCTGCCACCCCGTTGCTGGCCGCGCGGCATTACGCTGGCCGCGTAAATTTTCGGAAAATTTTCCAATTGGTTCCACCTAAACGGTGGGTGGCAATCGAATGCTAGGTATGGCCAAGCTTACCAAGCGAGACATTGTCGTCGCGATAAGCAACCAGACCGGGATGGTTCAACATGAGGTGTTTGAGGTGGTGCAGCGCACGCTGGATCACATCACCGACAGCTTGGCGAAGAACGTGCCTGTGGAGCTGCGGAACTTCGGTGTCTTCCAGCCACGGTTGACGAAGCCGCGCGTCGGCCGCAACCCAAACGAGCCCGGTAGCAGCTTCGTCATCCCACCTCGGGCGACGGTAAAATTCAAAGCCGGCAAGGTCATGCGCCAGCGCGTCGAACAGCTTTCACGCGAACTGAAGGACGCCTCCGAGAAGAAGTCTGCGGCACCGGCTCCGGCAGTACGCGCGAACGTCGGCTAACGGCCTCCGTTCTTAGCTGCCGTTCGAGGAGCGCGATGCTGGCTCGGCGTCGAGCAGCTCGCGAATCGCCTGTTCCAGGCGCTCGAAATTGATTGGTTTTGTCAGGTGCTCGGCGAACCCCGCCTCCCGGGCCCGCATGATGTCGTTCTCCATTCCGAAGCCGCTCAGCGCAATGCCGCGGAGCCCCTTCGTCGCGCGCATCTCCTGCATCAGCTCGTAGCCTGAACGGTCTGGCAGGCCGATGTCGCTGATCAGCAGGTCAAACTCCTGTTCGTTCGCGCGATCGACGGCTTCATCGGCCGAGTGGGCGATCGCGACGCGATATCCGCGGCGTTCGAGCATCATCCGCATTCCGGTGCAGGTGTCGTGATGGTCGTCCACGACAAGCAGGCGCGGGGCGTCGGTGGACGCGCGGCTCTTCGCGCGGTCGTTCGCTCCGACGGGTGTGCCGGCTCGCTCCGGCAGCGTCTGCGCGGGCGCTGCCACCGTGCGGAGTGTGACGATGAATGTGGCGCCTCGATCGCGCCCATCGCTTTCCACCCGAATCTCGCCGCCGTGAGCGGAGACCATCGCTTTAGAAATTGCGAGCCCGAGCCCCAGCCCCCCGAAGCGCCGCGTGATGGAGCTCTGCCCTTGCTCGAAGGCGTTGAAGATTTTTCCGATCTTCTCCGGCTCGATGCCAATACCTGTGTCCGTCGTGCGAATCTCGATTTCGTCTGGCGAAGGATTGAACGTTTCGACGATGATGCGCCCCTGAGCGGGCGTGAACTTCACGCTGTTTTTGATCAGGTTCCAGAAGACCTGCTGGAGGCGGGCCGGGTCGGCCTCGACATGCTCGTTCTCCGCGCGCAGCCGGAATTCCATCCGCAGGTTTTTTGCGAGGATATCTTCGCGGCAGATCTCGTATGCCCGCTGCAGGA
>DATHXZ010000118.1:0-1649 GCA_035459405.1 Chthoniobacterales bacterium | reverse complement strand
CGCGCGATCTCGGCGACTCGGTCGATGGGGAACAGCACGCCAGTCTCGTTGTTCGCCCACATCGCGGAAACCACCGCCGTCTCCGGCCGGATTGCGTCCTCCAGCTCATCGAGGGCGAGGTTCCCTTCGCTGTCCACTGCGACGAACGTAACGGACGCACCACGCTTGGCGAGATGCTCGCAATATCGGAGGGTCGCGCTGTGTTCGACGGCCGTCGTCACCACGTGCTGCCGCTGCGGATCCATTTGCAGGGCGGCGTTCAGCGCGGTGTTGTTCGATTCCGTGCCTCCGCTCGTGAACACAATTTCGGCCGGCTGACAGCCGATCAGCGCCGCCACCCGCTCCCGCGCAGTGTCGATCGCATCGCGTGCGCGCGCCGCGAATCCGTATGCGCTCGACGGGTTGCCGTAGTCCGTCGTCAAGAACGGCAGCATCTCCTCAAGCACAGTTGGATCGAGCTGCGTCGTCGCGTTGTTATCGAGGTAAGTCATCGGTCGGTCGCGCCGCGGTAAAGAGACGTTACACTACTCTGGCGGCCGCGGCGCGTTGCCCGCGTGCTTTGGCTCACGATGCGTATAGCGGAAGTAAAGATTCCGCAGGTAAATCGGCAGCGGCATCGCGGTGCTGATCACGCCGACCGAGTCGCGCTGGTAGATGGCAAAGTAGCTCAGCATTAGCATGCTGCCGAGCGCGCTGCATTCCCAGAAGCCGAATGGGATCACGCTCTTGCGCGCTTTCTCGGACGCAATCCACTGGATGATGAAGCGCAGACCGAAAACGAGGCTGCCGGTCAGCCCGACGATTTTCCACGGGTGAATCACGATGCCGAACACGTGCGTCTCGGCGAGAAGGAATTCCATATCGCGGTATTTACCGCAGAGAACGCTGAGCAGGCAGAGTTTTCTTCGCACCGCACGCCGAGGGCTCACTCTCGAATCTCGGCGGTTAGACCACGCCGCTTTTCCGTCTACACTCCACACCCATGAGCTCGATCTGGGACCACGCGAATCCGCAGCTCCGCGATGTGGCCGTCTACCAGCCGGGCAAACCGATCGAGGAGACGGCGCGCGAGTTCGGCACGCGCCCCAGCGACATCATCAAGCTCGCCTCGAACGAGAACCCACTCGGCCCTTCGCCGAAGGCTCGCGAAGCCATGCATGCCGCGGTGGAATGCACCCATCTTTACCCGGATGGCGGCGGCTATTACGTCAGGCGCGCGCTTGCCGAGAAACTCGGCGTCCCCGCCGACCACATCATCCTCGGCAACGGCTCCAACGAAGTCATCGAGTTCATCGGTCACGCCTTTCTTCGCCCGGGCGCGGAGATCATCACGCCCGAGCACGCGTTCATCGCCTACAAAATCATCGCCAGGGTTTTCGGTGCGCGAACAACCGAGATCCCGTCGCGTGACTTTCGCCAGGATCTCGATGCCATCGCGGATGCTATCACGCCCGATACGCGCGCCATCTTCATCGCGAACCCGAACAACCCGACCGGCGCGATGGCAGGTCAGGAGGAGATCGATCGCTTCATGTCGCGCGTCAGCGACGATGTCGTCGTGGTGTTCGACGAGGCGTACTACGAGTATGTCGATCGTCCGCCGGACACGGTGAAGTTCGTGCACGAAGGCCGCAACGTCGTCGTGCTGC
>DATHXZ010000117.1:0-3661 GCA_035459405.1 Chthoniobacterales bacterium | reverse complement strand
CAGGGACTTTGGGAGGCGGTATTTGTCGCCCCATGTCGCGCTCGGCACATCAGTCGAGCCGAAGACCCATTCGAGGACTTTCCAGCCGTCGTCCTCGAGCCGCAGGAGCGCCTCGCCTTGAGGATCAAATGCACCGAGCTCGAACTGCTTCCGATCTTCGTTGTCGAAAAATCGATCTCGTCGCCGTTCGGCCGGGTCGGCGAGACCCGGGCATATGCCGAATCGCCCGCCACGCGCAGCTGGTCGACTTTGAAGATCACGCTCTGTTTCAGCTCCTTCTCCGCCGGCACTCGGAGGGCGTCTATCATCGCGGCGCGCTCCTCGATTCCGGCGGCCGGCGTCCGCGCGTTCTGGGCGAACACAGCCGTGGCGACGAGAACCGAACAACAGAGATCGATTGCGCGTTTCGACTTGATCATGCGCGCACGCGATCAGGTACGCAGAGTGGGGGCAAGGGCATTCGTGAACGTGGGCGGTGTGGTGCGCGGCAGGCGCATCCAGTTTACAATCGCGGTGCCGGTGCGGTGCGAGGTCCGCGCGCCTCCCGTGAAAAGGTGCGAGATTCCGGGTTAGGATGAGCGCGAGCTTCGAGGTGCTGGCCGATCACGACACGCCGCTGGGCCCGCTGATGCTTCGGCGCCGGCGCTTGCTTTCGTTAGGCGGCGAAGAGGTCTACGAAGTAAAGCTCGGGGATGCCTTTCTCATGTCGAGCTTGTTCCACGAGGTGGAGGAAGCGCTGGCGCGGCTGGGATTGGCTGAGCTTGAAGGGCGCGCGTGGGACGTGGTCGTCGGCGGTCTGGGGCTTGGCTACACCGCGCGGGCCGCTCTGCAGGCGGACGTCGCTTCGTTGCTCGTCATCGATCTGCTGCAGCCGGTAATTGACTGGCACGAAGGCGGCATCGTGCCACTGGGCGCGGAACTGACCGGTGATTCCCGCATGCGGACGCGATGCGCCGATTTCTTCGAGCTGGCACAATCGGCCGAGGGTTTCGATGTCGAGCGCCCCGGCCGCCGCTTTCATGCGGTGCTTCTGGACATCGACCATTCGCCCGAGAATCTGCTGCACCCGCGGAATGCCGCCTTCTACGCTCCGGCGGGTTTGCGCGCGCTTGCGGCACATTTGCAGGCTGGCGGCGTCTTTGCGCTCTGGTCGGACGACCCGCCGGAGACGCGCTTCTTGGAAACGCTAGGCGCTGTTTTCGACACTGTCCGCGCGCACGTCGTCACCTTTCCGAATCCACTGCTCGACAGCGAATCGGCGAGCACGGTGTACGTCGCCCGCAAGAGCGGGTGAGGTGCGGAAGCGCTTGCACGTGCTGCCAGTCCGGCGTTGATGCCCCTACTTCGCGGGCTTCAGGCTGTTGACGATTTTTCCACGGCCGCCTGATGTTTCGCCGCCTCCGCCATGGTGACCCAGTAGGTGCATGACGAGATTGTTCTTCAATGGGATGAACGTAATGCTGACGCAGCACGGGCCGTCCTTGCCCTGGTAGCGCAGCTCCTGCGCGTCCAGGCCGGTGACCTTGAATTTGTTTTCCTTCCGCGACGCGGTGTCGAGCTCGACGTTGTGCTCCTTCAGCATCTCAAATACGTCGTCAATCTGCGTTCATGTCGGTCTCGTTCTTCACGACGACGGCCGAGAGATAGACGTGATCGTCGGCACTATCGTTGCCGTAGCCGCCCTCCATTGCCTCGACATCCCGCTCCTCGAGGAAAGTGATGGAAGCAACAGCATCCTCGTCGCTCGGAATTTTGACAGTTTTTGCATCGACCGCGACGACGCTGAGAGCAGCGGTGGCAACGAGGGCGATAAAGGGCTTGAGCGTGTGTGTGTGATTTCAGCTCGTTGTAGCGGCCCCGCTCGCCTGCACGGCCTCCAATCCCAGACCGCCAACGGGGCGCCGTGCGTCAGGCGCTGCGCCTGTAGTCGATTTGCACCGCGAGATCTTGCTGCCCTTCGGGCGAGATGTTGTGCATGACGATTTGCAGCTCGTCTTCCGCGACGGAGCGGATCGCGATGCTCCAGCCCCAGTTCGGGCCCGGAGGCGCTGCGTACGAGCCCAGCAATTCGGCCGCACCGTCAGCGCCTGTCCCGGTGCAGAACATGATTTTGCTGCTCATGTGAAAGGAGTCGATCCACGCCGCGGTTGCGGCATTCACGTCGTCGCACCCGAGCAATAGCACACCGCTTTGCTCTGCCCCTTCGTACGTCCACTTGTAGTTGAACTGGAGAAAGCTTCCGCCGGCCGCTGGCGCGACGGATAAGGTTGATGCGGAGGAGACCGCAGGATCTGGCGGCGGGCTGAAGTAGAGCAGCTTTGTTCCCTGCCAGCGTCCGATCACCGCGCGTTTGAACTCGTCGAATCGCATGGGCGATCACTTTCAGCTCGCACGACCACGGTCAACGGCGAAAGGCTTTGCTCCCTCCACGCTTACGAGAGCTCGGACGGTGGGCACGACGCGAATTCACGATACGCCCGTGGGACGGCGCCGAGCCGACTAGCTGAGGCCGTCTCCTATGTGCCAGCTTCGACCGGCCGATCGTTGCCAGGGTCGATCGGCTTTTCGCTGCCGGGTTCGCGTTCCGCTTTCCAGCTGCCGCCTTTTCCGGAGCCGCTCGCCTTGATGCTGTTGCCATCGATTGTGCCGGTGAACGTGGTGGCGTTCCCACCCGCAGCATTCCGCAGCGTCAGCGTGAACTCGGTTCCGTTCAGGTTCCCTTCGCCGATCACGTCGCCGCCATCCGCCGGGCGGACCGCGATCTTCTGAAATGTTTGTTCCACGAGCACGGTCTCCGGAACGCCTTTGGCGTTGCGGTCGGCACTGATTTCCCAGCGGCCGCTCATGTTGCCAGGCACTACCCAGAAGTAGGCGTTGTACTCGGAACCCTTGATCTTCACGGTGCGCTCGGAGTCCGCCTCCCAGTCGCCCATGCTGAACGCGTGCGAAACGATGCGCGTGCCGGGTTTTACCTGCGCGAAAATCTGCGGACGTAGCCGGCGGTTCAGTTGGTCCAGCAGATAGAGCGTGATCACGTCGGCGTCCTTGAAATCGCTCTTGAACAGATCCGCCTGGCGAAACTCCACCTTGTCTTCGACGTTGGCGATCGCAGCGTTCTCTTTCGCCTCGGCGATGCGCTGCGGATCGATGTCGATACCAATCGCACGTGCGCCGTGGTTCTTCGCCGCGGTGATGACGAGCCGGCCGTCGCCCGATCCGAGGTCGTAAAGCACCTCACCTTTCTTCACGTCCGCCATCTGCAGCATCACATCGACGAGCTGCTGCGGGGTAGGGACGTAGTGGATGTCGGGCTTTACCTTCTCCGCCGGGTCGGTCTCGGTCACCTGCGCGAGTCGGAGCCCCTCGGTGAACGACGACGCGTCGCGGCTGAGCTGCACAGGCGGCGTGTTGTCGGCCATCGGCGGCCGCAGCTGTGCGGAAGCGATCGCGGCGGTGAAGCCGCAGAGCAGAATGAGGGCGAGGTGTTTCATCGTTGTTCGGCGTGATTTGCGGTAGCTCATTCGCCGGTCGTACGCAGGCTGCGGGTCCAGTGACTGGCGTGCAACGTCCGTCGCGCGTTCATGTTGCGCTCACTACCTCAACAAACGTGCGTCGCTGCTCGGCCGCGCCTATTGCGGTGCGATCGGCTGACGAGATCGCG
>DATHXZ010000116.1:0-1864 GCA_035459405.1 Chthoniobacterales bacterium | reverse complement strand
ACCTTGAGAATGCCGGTGCCGAACTCCGGATCGATCACGTCGTCGCCGATGATCGGCAGCATTTCGCGAACGAGCGGCCGCCAGACTTTGCGCCCGATCAATTCGCGGTATCGCGGATCATCTGGATGCACCGCAAGGGCGACATCCGCCATAATCGTCTCCGGCCGGGTGGTGGCGACTTCGAGAAAGTGGCGCGAGCCTCCGGCTTGCGTGTCTGCCCGCGCAAACGAGACGCTCGCGCCACCGTCGTCGACCAGCTCATAGCGAACAAAATACAGGCTGCCCTTCTGCTTCGTCGGAATGACTTCCTCGTCCGACAACGCGGTCAGCGCGGCCGGGTCCCAGTTGATCATCCGCTTACCGCGATAGATCAGCCCTTTTGCGTGCAGATCGATGAACACCTGCAGCACTGCCCGCGCGTAATCCGGATCGAGCGTGAACCGCTCCCGCGACCAATCGCAGGAGGCCCCGAGCCGCCGCAGTTGCTCGAAGATGATCCGCCCGTGCTTCTCGCGCCATTCCCAGGTGCGGCGGAGGAACTCATCGCGCCCGAGATCATGCCGTGTCACCTTTTCGGCTTTGCGCAGCGCCTTCTCGACCGCGCTTTGTGTCGCGAGCCCGGCATGATCCTGCCCCGGCAGCCACAAGACTTCGCGCCCGAGCATGCGTGCGCGCCGCGCGAGAATGTCCTGGATCGTGTTATTCAGCACGTGCCCGAGCGTCAGCACGCCGGTGATGTTGGGCGGCGGGATGACGATCGAAAATGGCGGCTTCTGCGAGCTGACGTCCGCCCGGAACTCGCCACGGTCGAGCCACCTCTGATACCACTTCAGCTCAACGTCGTTCGGGTCGTAAGTCTTTGGGATTTCCGGCACGGAGCACCAATCATCCGAAACGCGGCGGTGAAAGCAACTCGCCGCACGCCAGCAACGTTTGACCCGCTGCCAAACGACTTGCGGGCTACCACCGCCGCGGCCAACTTCCCCGCTCATGAAAGGGGGAAAACTGCTCGGCGTTTGCGCCGCGGCTGCCCTGCTCGCGAGCGGCGCCGCTGCGACTGAATGGAAGGTCGTGAAGCAGAACGGGCGCGACTACGTCTCCTTCGCGAACGTCGCCGAGTTCTACCACTTCGGCGAGTACAGCCACGCGAATCGCACCATCTCGCTGCGGAGCGAGCGCCGCGGCATTCTCGCCCATGCCGAGACGAACGAGATACGCATCAACGGGGTGCGCTTCTACACATTGTTCCCGCTCGAGGTGCAGAACGGCGAGAACCTGATCTCCGCGGTGGACGTGGGCAAGATCGTGGAGCCAGTGTTGCGGCCCAGTCGGCTGAAGAACGCGCAGAAGGTCGAGACCGTGGTGCTCGATCCCGGGCACGGCGGAACTGACATCGGCACGAAGAATACCTGGGGGACGGAAAAGGCATTCGCCCTCGATGTCGCGATGATCGCGCGCGAGCAGCTCCAGCGCGGCGGCTTCAGCGTCGAGATGACGCGCACGAACGACCAGGGCCTCTCGCTCGAGGAACGCGTTGAGTTCGCAAATCGCTTCACGAATGCTGTGTTCGTCAGCATTCACTTCAATGCCGGCTCCGGCGGGCAGGGCGTGGAGAGTTACGCGCTCGCTCCTGAAGGAGTGCCGTCGACGCAATCGGGTGGCCATCACGCCTCCGCCGCTGACGCACAGCCGGATAACGGCAACGCGCAGGATGGACACAACGTTGCCCTTACCGCGGCGGTGCACGCATCCGTGTTGTCGCGCGTTTCAGCACATGACCGCGGTGTGCGGCACGCGCGCTTTAAGGTGCTGCGTCACATTCGGATCCCGGCTGTTCTCGTAGAATGCGGATTCCTGAACGACC
>DATHXZ010000115.1:0-1714 GCA_035459405.1 Chthoniobacterales bacterium | reverse complement strand
TCGACGCCGCCGGCTGCCACCGCCCCGCGCAGAAACAGGCCCGCGGCAAAAATCAGCATGAGCGAGAGTGCGATCTGCGTCATGACCAGCAGGTGCCGCGGAGCGAAAAAGCGGTTCAAGCGCCCCGCGAGCGCCGGTTCGCCGACTTGTTCCTTCAGATCATTCACGAGATCGGCCCGGGTGGCTTTCAAGGCCGGCCCGAGACTGAAGAGCAAGGTGGCGAAGAGGCAGAACAGGAACGTCACCGCTAGCACCGTCACGTCTGGCCGGGTCGCAACAACCATCGTGAAGCTCATCGAACTGAACAGCGACGTCAGAGACCTCAGCAGGAGCCCATTGCTCCAAATGCTCAGCATCAGGCCAAATGCGCCACCGAGGACGGCGAGCAGGAGACCTTCACAAAGCAGCTGACGTACGATGCGCCAGCGCGATGACCCGAGCGCGAGACGGATCGCCATCTCTTTCGCGCGCGCTGTGCCGCGTGCGAGCAGCATGTTTGCGAGATTCAGGCTGGCGATCAGCAGAACGGCAGTAGCCATCGCCATCATCAGAAGTCCCATCATGCTCATCTCGGCGGCGTCATCGGACGGGCTTGTGCTGATGCTGAAGCGCGACGGGCTTTGAATCTGGAGGTCGCGCGCGCTGCCGACGTCGGCCGGCTGGATGGCCGTGAGGCGCTGCGCGAGGACAGGGAGGCGCGATTGGGCCTGCGTAATCGTGAGACCGGGCACCATGCGGGCCATGATGTTGAGTGTGTAGTTCTTCGGGTGCTGGAGGTCTTCCAGCTCTGCCGCTTCGCTGAACATGTTGCCAAGCTGCGAGAACATGCCGAGCGGCAGATACAGGTCCGGCGCGAGCAGCGCGCTGACCCCGCTGAAGCCTTCGGGCGTGATGCCGATCACTGTGTACGGCTGGCCATTCACGTAGAGCGTGCTGCCGACAAAGCCGGCGCGGGCACCCTGCCGCTTCCAGAATCCGTGACTCACCACGACGACCGGGATGTTCGCGTTCGGGCGCGCTTCGTCGGCGTTGTAGAACCGGCCGAGTAGCGGCTTCACGCCCATCATGGTGAAGAAATTTTCGGACGAGAGGAACGCGGTGCTGCGCTGCATGCCCTCGTCGCGGCCGATGCCGGCGAACGCGAATTGCACCGCGACGACATCGGCGAAGACTTCCGCGTTCTCGCGCAGCGTCTGGAATTCCGCGTACGAGAACTGGCGGTAATCGCGGTTGGCGTTTTGCTTCGCGGTGAAAACATTCACCACCTCGTGCGCCCGCACCGGTACGACCGGCTTGAAGATCGCGGCATTAACGAGCGCGAAGATGGCGGAGTTCACGCCGATGGCGAGGGCGAGCGTGAAGACGGCGACGGCAGTGAAGCCCGGAGCTTTGACGAGCTGGCGGAGGGCGAATCGGAAATCCTGGATCATGGGTTTCCAGTGAGATGCAGCGCTCCGCGATTTGGATTCAGGATTTCAACCACAGAGTTCACAGAGAACAGAGGGTCAATCCGCTGGCGCTCTGTGAACTCTGTGTCCTCTGTGGCGAAATTCTGAGCATAACTCGCTTGCACCGGAACGTGCGCGATGCGCTGCTCTGCGATGCCGCGACAGCAACGGATTCGGATCATCGCCGCTTTTGCGACGCTGTGCATCGTCTGGAGCTCGACGTGGGTAGCGATCAAAATCGGCCTCAAGGATCTGCCGCCGATCTC
>DATHXZ010000114.1:0-4012 GCA_035459405.1 Chthoniobacterales bacterium | reverse complement strand
GGCGCGAAGTGATGGCACGTCCGAGACGCTGATCACTTCGACGCCTTTGCGGATGCGCTGCGCGAGCCCCGCGAGCACACCGCCCGGCCCGAGCTCGATGAACAGATCGCACCCGCGATCAACCAGCCATTCCATGCACTCCACCCACCGAACCGTGCCGGTCACTTGGTCCTGAAGCGAGGCGCGGATTTCCGGCAGCGTCTCGGCTGCCCCGCCGGTGACATTGCTTACGACCGTGAACGCCGGCGCCTGAAACGTCGCCTGCAGCAGTGCTTCGCCGAGCTGTAGATACGCGCTGTTCATCAGGCGAGAGTGATAGGCGCCGGCGACGTTGAGCAATGTCGCACGGCGGACGCCGTGCTCGCGCGCGAGGCTGACCGCCAGCTCGACCTTCGCGGCCTCACCGGAAATCACGATTTGGCCAGGGGCGTTCAGGTTCGCGACATCCACGTCGGTGTCGGCAGCGAGCTGGCGCACGGCGGCTTCGTCCGCCCCGATCATCGCTGCCATCGCGCCCGCGGTGGCCTCGCATGCTGCTTCCATCAACTGGCCGCGCTTCTCGACCAGCTTCAGGCCGGTGACGAAATCGAAGGTTCCCGCCGCGGCATGCGCGGTCCATTCGCCTAACGACAGTCCGGCGGCCGCTTCGACTGGGAATGTTGGCACGAGCTGGCGCAAGGCTGCGAAAAGCGCGAGGCCGTCGACATACAGCGCGCGCTGCGCATTCGATGTTTTCGTCAGCTCATCGATGGGGCCATTCCAGGCGATGTCGCTGATCGGGCGGTCGAGTGTTGCATCGGCGTCCTGCCAGATCTGCGCGGCGACCGGGAATTCTGCGGCGACGTCCCTCCCCATGCCGACGGCCTGGGCACCCTGGCCTGCAAAGAGAAGCGCGAGTTTGTTCATTCCGACTAGCTAACCAAAAAAAGGCCGCCTGCGAGCCGTAATCGCCCCGCGCGCCGTGCAGTTCACAACATCAGCGGACGTCCTGCGGAATAACATTGCGATTTTGCGATGGAATCGACAGCATCGCGCCATGGGCAAACGCAACCCAACACATAGATCACGCCCTGTCGGCGCGATCGCCCTAGTGGCCGTTCTCCTGCTGGCGGCAGCGGGAACGTCCAACGCAGCAGAGTGGAGCTCGAAACCAGCCCCGCCATTGCCGCTCACGGTCCTGGACCAACAGTGGCAAGGCTCCGTCACGCTGCGGTTGATGCTCGAAGAGAGCGGTCGAGTGCGAGAGGTGCGCGTCGTGCGCAGCAGCGGTGTCCCCGCGCTCGATGACATCGCACGTGAAGGCGCCTCGAAGTGGCGTCTGGACCCCGCCTCTATCCGGCCCTCGGACGTGACTCGAGGCCGCGATCACATCATCAAGTTCTACCAGGACGCGCGCGTGAGGAAAACCTACGCGCCACCCGTGGCGGCGCGCTGGGTGGAGCGGACGGACTTCTAGTCGCTTCAGAGTGGTCTAGCGGCGGCGCGATCGGGCGGCGCCGAATGGGGCGGAGCGCACGCACGGACGCGTGCGCTGCAAGTGCAGCTTCTCGTGAGACACGCACGAAGATGCTGCGCTTTTTCTTTTCTACGCGGGCTGCAAGCGGCGCCGGCGGTCAACTTTAGCGAAATTGCGCTTGCGCCTGTTTTCTCGGTCGCGAGCATAGTCGCACCGTTCTGCTGTATGGCTTTTACGACGCGCGAAATCGAATCTCCCGACCCGAATACGCGCACGTCGATCGCCGAGGCGGAGATGCGTGCTGATACCGGCGACATCGGCGAGAAGATGGTGCTCAACATGGGGCCTTCCCACCCGGCGACGCACGGGGTTTTGCGGCTCGTGCTGGAGCTCGATGGCGAGATCGTCACGAAGGCGACGCCCGACATCGGTTATCTCCATCGCGGTGACGAAAAGATCGCCGAGAACATGCAATATAACCAGTTCGTGCCCTACACGGACCGGCTGGATTACCTCGCGCCGCTCGCGAATAACGTCGCCTACGCGTGCGCGGTCGAGAAGCTGATGGGCTGGGAATTGCCGCCGCGCGGGAAAGCGATCCGCGTGATCTGCTGCGAGCTGGCACGCATCCAGGCGCACCTGCTCGGTGTCGGCGCGATGGCCCTCGATCTCGGCGCCATGTCGGTCTTCCTCTACACGTTTACCGAGCGCGAGAAGATCTACAATCTGTGCGAGGTCATCTCCGGCGCGCGCTTCACCACTTCCTACACGCGCATGGGCGGGCAGATCCGCGATTTGCCGCCGCAGTTCATCCCAATGCTGCAGAAGTTTCTCGATGAAGTCGTGCCGCAGCTCGACGAAGTCGACAAGCTGCTGACGCGGAACAAGATTTTTGTCGATCGCACGAAGGATGTCGGCGTAATTCCGAAGGATCGCGCGATCGCATACGGGCTGTCGGGGCCGAACCTGCGCGGCAGCGGCGTCGAGCACGATTTGCGGCGCAAGCAGCCGTATCTCGATTACGACAAGTATCACTTCGAGGTAGTCGTCGGCACCGCGGGCGACGCATACGATCGCTATCTCTGCCGGCTCGAGGAAATGCGGCAGAGCGTGAGTATTCTCCAGCAGGTGATCGACAGCCTACCGAGCGGGCCGATCAACGTCGAAGATTGGAAAAACACCATGCCGCCGAAAGCGCGCGTGATGACGAAGATGGAGGAGCTGATCCACCATTTCATCGTCGTCACGGAAGGGCTGAAGGCACCTCCGGGCGAAGTTTACTTCGGCTCGGAGAATCCGAAGGGCGAGCTCGGCTTCTACATCCACAGCAAAGGCGGCGGCGTGCCGTATCGGCTGAAGATCCGCTCGCCCTCATTCTGTAATCTCAGCATCCTGCCCGAGCTGCTGCCCGGCTGCAGCATGAGCGATGTGGTTTCAGTGCTCGGTAGTCTGGACTTCGTGATGGGCGAATGCGACAGGTGAGCGCAATGATCGAAAACCTTAAAGTTAGTTCGGCGCTGCTCGTTCTTGTCGCGCTTCTCTTCTCTGTCGGCTGCAATCGCAACGCGCTCTCCGGCTCGAAAGTGACGAAGGCTAACTATGACCAGATCTCCACCGGCATGTCGAAGAGCCAGGTCGAGACGATCCTCGGCCAGCCGACGAACGCCGAGACGAAGGACATGCTCATTTTCAAGAAGACGACCTACCGCTACGAGGACGGAGAGAAGTTCGCGATGGTGACGTTCAAGAACGACGAGGTCGACGGCAAGGAGACGAATCTCGATCGTTGAACCCGGCCGCGCCGACGCTCCGCAAATGCCATCGCGACATCTGGCGCTGCTCTTCACCGCGATTGTGTGTGGGGCGATGCTCGGCGGATGTCAGCCGGGCATCAACCTGACCAAAGCGAACGTCGATGAAGTCTTGCCGGGGATGGCAAAGAAGCAGGTGGAATCGATCCTAGGATTGCCCACGTCAGTCGACGTGAAGGAGTACGCCGGGATGAAGAAGACCACCTACGTCTACACGCAGGGCAAAGACCACGTGACGCTCGTGTTCTGGGAAGACCGGCTGGAGTCGAAGGAAACGTCGCTCACGGAGTAACGATCGTCATGGCGGAACCGGCGATTGAGAAAGTGCCCGCGGAACTCGAGCGGGAGATGGACAAGGCAATCGCCCGCTATCCGGCGGACCGGAAGCGGAGCGCGTCGATGCCGTTGCTGCATTTGTGGCAGGAGCATTTCGGGTTCATCAGCGATCACGGGATCACGTGGATCGCGGAGAAGCTCGGGCTCGAGCCGATCAACATTCTCGAGCTGGTCACGTTTTACCCGATGTATCGCCAGAAGCCGGCCGGCAAGAAACACATTCGCGTTTGCCGCACGCTGAGCTGCGCGATGGCCGGCAGCTATGGGCTGATGGAGAACCTCTCCGCGATCGCCGGTGTGAAGCCGGTGCACGAAGAGCATCACTCCCCGAACGGTCACGACGCCGGCATGCACAATCCGGAGGTCAAAGACGAACGCGGTTAATACAGCTTCGAGTTCGTTGAATGCC
>DATHXZ010000113.1:0-1681 GCA_035459405.1 Chthoniobacterales bacterium | reverse complement strand
TCGTACCGCCGCTCGTCCGCAGATCGGCGTTGAATTGCTTCGGCACGCGAACCGTGTAGCGCGCATCCATCGTGATCGAACCGGACCAGCTCCACCGCTTGTCGCCGTTTGTGCGCCGCGCGCGGACGGTGACGGTGTTGCCTTCCTTGCTGACGACGATAGGCGACGAGGCAAGATATTCCTTCTCCCGCGAGTCATCGTTCGAGTCGATCTTGCGGTATGCTTCGATGAAAACCTTGCCGTCGTTCGCGGGGCTGACGTCGATTGACCCAAACTCCACATCGACCACGATCTTGCCGCCGGAGGCGACCTCCATCTGCTGATGGACGCGTTCTTCCGAGAGGCCGAAGGCTGTGGTGGCGGTGAGAGCGACGACGAGTGGGAAGCGCAGATACATGTTCGATTCCTTGGGTTTGGGGTTTCGGATCCCGAGAACAGGCGGGACTAGCCGTCCCTTTGCATGGCGCATGCCACGTTTTTACACAGAATTACAACGGGCTCGTTGCCAGCTACTTACGAGTTGTTACGACATCGCCGTAGCGTGATGAATGTCCCGTCCACGGGATTTCACCGTCCCACTTTCGGAACGCGCCGACTTCGACTAAACAGTGCGCCCTACTCGCCTGCCGCCGCTCGCGACAAAGCGATCAACGCACCGACGTGCGCAGCCACGGTGAACGCCGCGCAGCCAGCGAGAATCGGCAGCCGCAAACGCGACCAGGCGAACAGCTGATTCGACAGCGCGAACACCAGGAGCGCCACGACGGGAATGAAGTAGCGCCCCTGCACACCGCGAATGAAACGCGATCCGACGCCGTTAAAGGTGAGATAGATCATCAGCTCCACTCCGACAATGCCGGCCATCGTAATGAGACCGAGCAGGCAGCGCTGCGCTGGCCGCGGCTGCGATGCACCTGGCGCGCCGAAGAACAGAGCGCAGCCGAGCACGCAGACGAATCCAGCCGGAATCCACTCGGGCAGCCAAATGTTCATCCACCCGAGCCGCCCGACGGCTTGCCGCCAATATTCGTAGCCTCGTCTCGCGAGGTCCCTCTGCAGCGCCTCCAGAAATTCGCCGGGGTTTTCGATCGTGTACCGGAGTTGTTCAGCCGGCGCGACGTGTTCGGGGATGATCGGTTTGGTCTGCAGGTGCACCGCGTGCGCATTCCACGCGACTGCGGGCAGAATGCTGGCGGCGATCACGGCAGAAGCGGTGAGTAGAGCACGGCGGCTTGTGTCGGAAGGATGGAGCGGAATGGCCAGCCCAAGCAGGCCGAGCAGAGGGAATGGTGGGCGCAATTGGGAGACTGCCAAAGCGATAGCCGGCAGCAGCCAGATTTGCCGGACGCGCAGCCACTCAGGACGCTCTACCGCCGCCTTCATCACCACTGCGATCCAAAGGAACGCGATCGCAAACGTCAACGCATCACCACTGACGATCGCGATCTGCGAGACCGACATGGGGAACAGTGCAACGACGCACAATCCCGGTGCGGCGTACCCGCCATACCTGATCGCGACCGCCAGCAACGCAGAAGCGGCCAGGATGTCTGCCCAGCGGGCGAGGTATAACAGCGTGAGAGGAGTGGCGTCGAAGACGCGCCCGCCCGCGATCGCCGCGGCAGCCGGCAAATACGCGAGCGGAGCGTAGGCCGCCGTCGAGAACTCAACGAACTGGCGC
>DATHXZ010000112.1:0-3150 GCA_035459405.1 Chthoniobacterales bacterium | reverse complement strand
GCCGGTTTGCTGGTCGACCGTCGGATCGTAGCCGTTCACTCCGCCATAACGAATGCCGGTCCAGCCGGTCGTCGGCGAACTGATATCCACGAGCGAAGCTTCTGCGCCGAACGTTAACGCGGCGAAGCTCAACGCCAGGACTGCTTTGCGCGCATGGCGCATGATTCGCGCGAATCCAAAGTTCACGCGCTGGGTAATAACAGGCGCAATGCGGCGAATCCGCATATGTAGGGCAAATCCGTACGACACGAAGTTGCTCCTCTCTCAGGCGCGCGGGCGCAGCACAGACGCGTTGCCGCCGCGCCTGCATCACCTGAGATTCGCGCCGAAATGCCGGAGCTCGCCGAGGTTGAATACTACCGCAAACGGTGGGACGTCGGTCTTCGCGCACGCGTCGAGGCGGTGCAGGTGCACGCGCGCAAGCGGATCTTTCGCGGCACTGACACACGCGCTTTGCTCCGCGAGCTAACCGGGAGCCGACTGGTGCAATCCACTGCGCGCGGCAAGCAGATGGTCTTCCGTTTCTCGGGTGGGAGCTGGCTCGGCATTCATCTCGGCATGACGGGTGCGCTGCGCACCGAGCCCGCCAGATTTCGCCCGCTTAAGCACGATCATCTCGTGCTCCAGCAGGCGAAACGCGCGCTCGTCTTCCGCGATCCGCGGCAGTTTGGGCGCGTCCGCTTTCACCATGGCAAAGACACCCCGGATTGGTGGAGTGAATCGGCGCCGGAGATCAGCTCAAACGCTTTCGACGCGCGCTATGTCTCGGAGTTTCTCGACCGGCATCGTCGCGCGCCGATAAAGGCCGTCCTCCTGCTGCAAAGCGGATTTCCTGGTATCGGCAACTGGATGGCCGATGAGATTCTCTGGCGCGCACGGATCGCGCCGGCCACACCAAGTGGCGGGCTAAACGCGAAGCAGCGGACTGACTTTCGCCGCGCGACGCGATTTGTTTCGCGCGAAGCGTTGCGCATGATTGGCGGCGATAACTCCGATCCGCCGTCATCCTGGCTGATCCATTACCGCTGGAAAGTCGGCGGCGTTTGCCCGCGCGATGGCACACCGCTCGCGCGCGGCACGATCGGCGGCCGCACGACCGCCTGGTGTCCGAAGTGCCAGTGCAGCTCCCGAAGGTAAACAGGTGTGCGCTCGAAGAGCTCCGAACGAAAGCGGGCGGACAGCTCACGGCTGTCCGCCCGCTTCCTCAGATCGTTAGGCGATTAGGGCATCAACACGGAGTCAATCACGTGGATGACGCCGTTTGATTGCATCACGTCCGCGATCGTGACCTGCGAGGTGCCGCCTTTCGAGTCCGTCAGAGTGATGTTGTCTCCCGACATCTTGGCGGTGAGCTGCTCGCCGTTCACCGTTTTGAAGGACGCCTTGCCGTCACCGGATTTGATCTTCTTCGCAAGATCCGACGAAGTCACTTTGCCGGCCACGACATGATAGGTGAGGATGCCGGTCAGCTTCTTTTTGTTCGCCGGCTTCACGAGCGTGTCGACGGTGCCGTCCGGTAGTTTGCCGAAGGCGTCGTCGGTCGGCGCGAAGACAGTGAATGGCCCTTTGCCCGAGAGGGTGTCGACGAGACCGGCTGCTTTCACCGCCGCGACGAGTGTCTTGTGATCGCCCGAATTGCTCGCATTCTGGACGATGTTCTTGCTCGGAGGCATCTCCGCGCCGCCCACCATCGGGTTCTCCGCGGCGATCAAGGTCGCCGCTGCGAGCAGCGAAGCGCAGACTGTAAGTTTGAGGTGTTTTCTGATCATGTGATGTCTTTCTGGTTGTGCGATTCCACCCGCCGTCAGCGTTCTGTGCGAACCACAAGTGAAGCCGCGTTCTCGGGAGACGTTCGCCGCCTCCTCGGTGCTGGATGCAACAATCCCGCGCTGCCGCAACTTTAGGTAAATGGCTGCATCCAAAAGGGATATAGCGGCGTAAGACTCTTGCCACCGGAACGTTAGCTTCCATCGCGTCGATTGCCACGGCTACGGCGCCGCCGTGTTAAAACCCGCGTGGTGCCCGAAGTGCCAGCCTCTTCAGCGCAGCCAAGTGGAATAAACCGCCTCGCCGTCCGGCGGCTCCACCAGGCGCAGGAGCACCGCACCGCCTCGGTAAAAATCGAGCGCCATGAAGCCCGGATGCAGATGCGAGAAAATGGTGTCGGCCTTGTGCGTGACACTCGCGCCCTTGCCGCTCGAGCCGAAACCGCTGATCAGGAGGTAGTCGGCCGCGCGCGCACCGTCGGGAGTCGCGGTCTTCCTGCCATCGAGCACCTGGAGGTTGTGATCATGTCCGGCTGCGTAAATCAGCGGCGGCCGTGGCGCCAGAGCGAGCCTGATAGCGCCAATCATCTCCTGGTACGCGGTCGAATCGAGGCTTTGCTTCGACCGGATCACGTGCGATTCGAGCAGCAGCGGATAAATCGATCCGATCACCGGCAAGGGCAGAACCGCGAGTGGCGTCGATTTCAGCGCGCCGACGCGTCCGAGGGGAAAGAGGTGGTCTCGCCAATCCCTAAACCCGCCGTGACTTCCGTGCGTGGCGATCGGGTGATGTCCGACCACGATCACCGGCTGCGATCGCGGAGCAGCGACAGCCCGCTGAAGTTCGGACGCCAGCTCTGCTTTTTCAGTGGGTGACGCTCGCAACCAGAGTTCCGTGTCGAGGACCACCAGGCCGACCCCTGCGAGATCGTCGACCGTGATTGGACCGGGCGAACCGGCAGCAGGCAGCAGGTCGGCCCGCTTTGCCCGCGATCGGACGTAATCGCGCTGTCGGACGACGCCTTCGCGTCCGCTTCTCCAGTCGTGATTGCCCGGTATGAACAGGCCGCGTGCGCCGCTGCGTCTGAGAACGTCGACTTGCGAATCCAAGCGCACGAGCGCCGCTCGTTGTGCGGATGCATCGGCCGGCACGCCCTCTTCGTAGACGTTGTCGCCAAGGAAAACGACCAGCGTGCGGCTGGGAATATCGGAAGCCCAGTCCGCGAGCGTCTCGAGCACGGGTTCTCCGCTAGGGTCCGGCGCGCCGGCATCGCCAATCAGCAGGATGCGCTGCCGAATAGTGCCGACGGACGGGAAGGTGCGCGCGGGTTCGTAGGCTGAATTGATGTACGGGCGCGTGTCGCTGCATCCCGCGAGTAGGACG
>DATHXZ010000111.1:0-3034 GCA_035459405.1 Chthoniobacterales bacterium | reverse complement strand
CGCGGAACGGTGCGGCCTCGGTCAACGGATGGCGCGCGGGCTGCGGCCGATCATGCGCAGGCTGTTCCCCGACGTGCCGACGGAGCACCCGGCGATGGGATCGATCGTCATGAACATCGCGGCGAACATGCTTGGGCTAGGCAACGCGGCGACGCCGCTCGGGCTGCGCGCGATGCGTGATCTCGAGACGCTGAATCCGCGCCCCGGCGTGGCGTCGAACGCGATGTGCACTTTCCTGGCGATCAACACTAGCTCCGTGCAGCTAATTCCGACGACCGCGATCGCGCTGCTCGCCGCCGCGGGATCCCGAAACCCGACAATCATCGTCGGGACTGCGCTTCTGGCCACGAGCTGCTCGACGATTGTGGGGATTACGTCGGTGAAGCTGTTCGAGAAGTTGCGCGCGTTTCGGCTGCCGGAGATTGAACGGGCCGGCGGTGGCCCCGATGTAGCGGCGCTTGTGTCAAGCGCCGGGGCGTCGCGCGAAGTGGCGGCGTCGGATCAGGCGGTTGACACAACCGCCTCTACACCGCCGCTGGCGGCGGAAGGGACGGTCGCGAAGCCGCCCTGGTGGGGCTCGGCGCTTGTGATGCTGCTCAGCTTTTTCTTTGTGGCGCTATTCGTAAAGCTGGTTTGGCCGGGATTGTTCGGCTTGCCGCTGAGCGCCGACGCAGCCGCACAGAATGGCTTCGTCCGCGCGGTAAACGCCATCTCGCTGCTCGCGATCCCGTTCCTGCTGAGTTTCTTTCCGCTCTACGCGGCGGTTCGCGGCGTGAAGGTGTACGAGGAGTTCGTCGAGGGGGCGAAGGAAGGATTCGGCGTCGTCCTCAAGATCATCCCGTTCCTCGTGACCATGCTGGTCGCGATCAACATGTTCAAAGGAGCGGGCGGGATCGATCTCCTCACCCGCGCGCTGACGCCGATCCTCGCGCCGCTGCAATTCCCTCCCGACTTGCTGCCGTTGGCGTTGATGCGGCCGCTGAGCGGAGGCGCAAGTCTCGCGATATTCACTGAGATGATTCAGCGCCTGGGCGCGGACAACATAGTGACGCTGATGGCGGCGACGGTCTTCGGAAGCACGGAGACGACTTTCTACGTCGTCGCGGTTTACTTTGGGGCCGTAGGCGTGAAGCAGACGCGCCATGCTATCCCGGCAGGGCTGCTCGCGGACGTCGCCGGAATCATAGCTTCCGTCGTAATCTGCCGGGCTGTGCTGGGTTAAAAACTGCGCCGAGCTGCGCATGCCCCATGCTCCACCGGCGCGCATTTCCCTGCCGGATGCACGGCCGAATTTTTGCCTCGCCACCGGCTGGGCCGAGTTCCTATCGTCCTTCCTTTCCTACATGATTCAGCGCGATTATCTCATCATCGGGAGCGGCATCGGCGGGGGTAGCGCGTGCGAAAGCATCCGTAAGTACGACAAGCGCGGCAGCGTCACACTGGTCGGGGCCGAGCAGTTTCTGCCCTACAAACGGTGGATGCTTTCGAAGACTTTTCTGCGCGACAAAGCCGCGCCGCTGAAGAAGCTCCCCCATCTCGAGCCGGGCTGGTACGAGTCGCACAAAATAGAGACGCGGCTGGGCACGATGGTGACGCAGTTCAACATCGAGCGCCGGCTGGCGGTTTTAGGCAACGGCGAGACGATCGAGTTCAACAAAGCACTGCTCGCGATGGGGAGCCGACCCGTGCGGCCGCCGGTCGCGGGCATCTCGTTAGGTAATGTTATCTACCTGCGCACGATCCGGGATGCCCTGGCGCTGCGCGAGATGGCAAGTCTCGAGAAAACGATCGTAGTCGTCGGTGGCGGGCTGCTCGCCTGCGAGGCAGCGGCAAGCCTTCGCCAGATGAAGTTCAAGGTCAGCATGATGCACCGCAGCCAGTATCTGCTGAATCGGTACCTCGACCCGGAGACCGGCGCCTGGCTGACCGGTTTGTTCGAGAAGAACGGCGTCACGCTCCTCAGCGGCGAAAGCTTGAACGGCTTCGAAGGCAAGACAGTGGTGCGCAATATCCAGACAAAAAGCGGCAATCGCGTCGCCGCCGGCGTGGCGGTGGTCGCGTGCGGCGCCGAGCCAAACCTCGATCTCGTGCGGAACACGCCGCTGTCCGGGCCGCACGGCTCGCCAGTCACGGAATACCTCGAGACCGAAGAGAAGGGTATCTACGCGGTGGGCGATCTGGCGTTCTACCCGGATCGGACCATGGGTGGGATGCGCCGCCAGACCCATTGGGAAAATGCGCGTGAGCAAGGGCTCGTCGCCGGAGCGAACATCACCGGCAAGAAGCGCATCCGGTACGAGCAGGTGCCGTATTTCTGGACGGAGATGTTCGACATGAAGCTGGAGTTTGTCGGCGATTTCAGCCTGCCACCGACACGCGTGGAGCTGCGTGGCGCTTACGCGAAAAAGAAGTTCACCGTCCGCTACTTCCATGGGGATCGGCTGCGCGCGCTGCTCTTGTGCGATGCGGCACCGCGTGAAGTCGAAGCAGCAAAGACGGAGCTGCGCACCGCGCTCGGCAAGTAGTCCTCCCGGCTTCGCCGCCCCCTGTGGGCAGCCTTGTTCCAGGCATCGCAGTCGCGTCTGACGAATCGCTTTGACGCAAGGAAAGCGAACCGGCATGAACCGTGCTGATTTCACCCAATCTTGATATATGCTCCCCCTCGGATTCTTTACCCTTGCTGTCTCCACCATTCTCGGTTGCGTCTGGTGGGCGTGCGCGAAAGACCAGAATCAGACCTGAAGCTCGCCTGACCTATGCTCGATCATGAGGATTTGAAGTGGATCGCCACTACTTCGACCGAGCTGAACTCAATGCTGCAGCAGATCTCGCGGTATGCGGATCTCGCGCGGCAACATAAGGGCGAGCACAACTACATCGAGATGCTCGGCGAGCGCGTCGAACTCGCGTCCAAAGCCGCGCAAGCGCTCTTCGATCGCGTCACAACACAGATTCTTGCCGGTAGCACCGGACGAGCGGCAGCGAAGTCGAACCATCCGCATCCGGCATTCACGGTCGTGCCTTCGCCGGGGCG
>DATHXZ010000110.1:0-6853 GCA_035459405.1 Chthoniobacterales bacterium | reverse complement strand
ATCGCTGTGGCCACTTTTGTCAGGCTGCCGACCTGGCGCTTGTCGCGGAGATCACTCTGCTGGAGGACGTGACCGCTCTTCGCGTCGACGATGATGTAAGCCTCTGCTGCCGCTGCTCTGCCGGACGCGGCAAGCAGCAGGATCAGAGCGAAAACGGCGGTGTAGAATCGGTGCGGATTTCTCACAGGCGGATAAACCGCCGCACCTTAGTCTTCAGGCCTGCATTCGCAACCGCGTTGTAGAGGCGTTGTGTCAAACGCCTGACGCTGCTGCTTGCCGGGGATTAGCGAAACGTCTGTTGTCCTCGCGACTTCGCCCCGGCGCTTGACACAAGCGCCGCTACACTTAGCGCAGCGCGATGTCTCCGCGCTGGCCGTAGCGATGCGGGTTCGGATCGAGCGTAAGATAGATGCGCTCGGCGGCGTTCACGAGATCGAATGGCGTCGCCTTGCCGAGGCCGCTCGCGCGAATGGTGCCGCGCGGCCCTTGCAGACGACTGCCGCCGGCGACGTCGAATTCATAAACCACCACACCTGCATCCACGTCGGTGACGCGGACGCGCATGGCGAGGAACGAACGGCCAACGCCGAACGTGCCGAGGAAGAAGCGGCCGGCAGGGCTGCCACCGTCCACCATGGTAAAGTCACCTTCCACGAGCCATCCGGTCCGCGGCGCCTCGTTCTCCTCGAGGATGCGGGCGGGCGCGATCTTCGAGAGTTGCTGCTTCAGAGTTGAGGCAAACGAAACCGGCGTGAGCGCTTTGCGGATCGGCACCTCGCCGGAGGAGTGTGCGAAATCGCCGGTGACCGTCGCCTGATCGATGCAGAACGGGCGAATGTAGATTGCCTTCGGGTTAGCCGCGCCAACGCCGCAATTGTTCGTCACCATGCGGACGCCGCTGATCGAGTCCATGTCTTTCGGGTCGATTGCCGCAGTCGAGGCGGCACCGCTGCCGTTGACCGTCGCGTTGGTCACATACATGTCGGCGCACGAGCAAAGAAGCAGACTGCTGGAGAGGATGGCGAACAATGGTTTCATATACGGTAATCAATCTCCGCCGGGGCTCGCCCCTGTGGCGCTCCGAACGGATGGTTTAGTCGGTTGTGATGCAACTCTCGTGCCGTGCGTTGCGGAAATTTCTGCCGTAGCCGAGGACGCTGTCCTCGGCCGCCGCGCACGCCATCTGCAGGAAAGGCTCGGCGGCCGTAGCCCCCTACAGCGACAACTCGGCCTGCCGCGGCGGTGCCTTGGCGATCTGCTTGAGCGCAGCGCGTAGCCGCAGAGCTGCGTGCGGGGCGTAGTCGTGAGTGTTGTTATTGAAGACGATGTGCGCCTGAGGCGCCTTCTTCGCGAGCTTCTTGCTGCGCTCAGCGATTTCGCGGATCTCCTCGTCGCTGTAGTCGTAATTGAACCGCGCGGCGACTGTTTTGCCCGTCGTGTAGGCGTGCGCGTCGCGTCCGTGCAATCGCAGGTAGGCGATCTCCGGATTGGTGATCTCATCGAGCTCCGGCGGCATGATCGTGAAGTGCTCCTTCGCGGGTGCATCCACTGAGACAAGCGCCGCGGAATGCGTGCGCAGAAACTCGAGCATCTCGTGGAGGCGCTCGCCTTGCGCCCAGTTCCGGTTGCGAAATTCTACTGCGACCTGGTGACCCGAGAGCAGCTCGAGCAGCGGTCGTAATTCACCCAGCTGATGCTTCCGCGGCGAGAATGCCGGAGACAGCTGCAAGAGGAGGACGCCAAGCTTCCCGGAGGCGCGCAGTTGGTCGACCGCACGCAGGAAGTCCCGTGCGACCGCTTCCTCGATTTCCGGCGTCAGCTGCACTTTGCCTTTGCCGTCGACCTCTGCCTTTCGCTGCAGCGCCGGCGGCAGCATCTTCGCGGCCGTCGAGTGCCGCGAAAGCAGCTGATGCAGCTTCACATCGAACGTGAATTCGTCAGGCGTGCTGTGAATCCACCGCTCGACCATGCGCGGGTCGGGCACAGAGTAGAACGTGGAGTTCACCTCCACCATCTCGAAATGTTGCGCGTACCACGGAAGGCGGTCGGCCGCGGGCATTCCTTTCGGATACCACCGCTCGATGAAACCGGGGTCCGCCCAGCTTGCCGTTCCGACGAGGATCCGTCCGGGTTCGGTCGTCTGGTGTTCGCTTCCGCCGATCACGCCCTAACGACACCCGCTCGCGCGCTATGCGCAAACGCGGCGGTAGCAATTAATGAAGTTGCGTTTGCGGGTGAGCACGTCATAATGCGCATCTCAAGACGCGGGGTGGAGCAGTCTGGTAGCTCGTCAGGCTCATAACCTGAAGGCCGCGGGTTCAAATCCCGCCCCCGCAACCAAATCACAGGGCTCGCGAAAGATGGCTCATAATCCGGCACTGCCGGACCGCGGGTTCAAATCCCGCCCCCGCATCCAAATCAAATGGTTGCGCGCTACCGCGTCTACGTCCTGCATCCGTCTTGGCGCCACTACATTGGGCTCTCGGAAGCCGTCGAGCGTCGGCTGATACAGCACAACTCTGGCCTTTCGAAATGGACAAAAGGGAAGGGGCCGTGGGCCGTCGTCTGGACGAGTGCAGCGATGTCTCTCTCGGAGGCGCGAAAGCTGGAGAATCACCTCAAGCGGCAGAAAGGCGGAGAAGGATTTCGTCGGACCATTGACATCGGCAAGTAAGCAGGCTCATATCCCGCAAAGCGGGACCGCGGGTTCAAATCCCGCCCCCGCAACCAAATCACCGCCTCTCGGCGAGCGCCAATTCCTGAGTAGCTCAGTGGTAGAGCGATCGCTGTTAATGCGCCTCAGGCGGATCGTAGTTCGAGTCGACTTCGCTGAAGAACGAACTTGCCGCCGCAGCCTCACCGCGCAGAATATACCGCCTGCCGCAGCCGCGGCTTCGCCGAGGATCCTGAGTAGCTCAGTGGTAGAGCGATCGGCTGTTAACCGATTGGTCGTAGGTTCGAATCCTACCTCAGGAGCCACTTTTAAGCGCCTCACGACGAGGCACTTCTCCGTCAGGCAGGACCGTTTCGGCGACAAGATGCCAGCAGATTTTCCAGCAGACTCACGGCGGAGGCAACAATTCGCGCGAACTCTGCCGATATTCCGCGAGTGCTCCGTAACGAGAACATTTCGGCGCGTGCATTCTCCTCACGTGGAGAAAGACGTGCAACAGAAGTACCGAATGTATTGCCGCCATCACGGTAGATTCTATTAGCAGGAGAACGGCTCCAACAAACAGGGGTCGCTTCACACGGCAAACCGTCGTGAAGCGCGCAAATGCTGCTCAATGCGATGAACGAGGCGCGCTGGCAGAGATCGATCCGGGCGCGTTCTTTGCCTCTCTGGACCTCCACGCCGCCGCGGAAAAAATTTAGTCGTTTCGGGAGTTTAACGATCGCGCGCGTGAATACCGGCAGGATCGTTCATCCACAATCCAGAGACTCCTCGGATGTGCCGCAATCACAGGAGGGCTGCCGTGATCTTTGTTTTCTCTCCACACGGCTGAATACGTATGGCGGGTCAGCGTGAGCGGTGAAGGGGCTTTATGGACGGGAAACAGACCCGACTGACCGCGGCAGGGCGAATAAAGTGGGGGACTGCCCCCGGTCAGCCGCTATTGTATTCCGTAGACCTCGACCAGACCAACGCCACTGGCGCCATCCTTCCCACGCACAACAGCTGTGTAGTTGCCGGACGGCAGGTCGATGACGATGGCTGATTCCGCTGGATGGTTCGGAGGAACGGTCGTGGCCACAATCTCGGCAGGCTGGGTGTCCTCCCAATTGTCATTCTCGCGCACCACCTCACCGTTCGCGTCGCGTAACTCCATCACGGGATCTGCCAGCGCTCCGGCCACCCCGGCGAAGCCTAACGAAGGACCGATCGCGCGCAACAGAATGCGTGCGTCCGACGTTCCGTTCCCGCCGACGATCAGGCCTCCGATCATTACGTTCTCGCCTGCCTCGACGAACCCGCGCGATGCGATGTTCGCCAACGTCGAATCGGCTGACTGGTCAAGATCGTATACTTCAATCACGCCGATGCCGGTCGCGCCGTCTTTACCGCTCATGACCGCGGTGTAGGAGCCGGGATCGAGCGTGTATACAATCGCGCTCTCGCCATCGTGGCTCGGCGGAATCGTTGTTTCCTCGATCTCCTGGCGTTGCGAGTCCTTCCAGTTGTCGTTCTCGGCTAGCAACGTGTCGCCTTGGTACAGCGCGAGCGTGGTGTCCTGGAGCGCGCCGTCGAACACTTCTGACAAGGACGGCCCGGTCGCACGAATGATCACCTTCTTTCTCTCATTGCCGGTCACGATGAGCCCGCCGATCAGCACGTTCTCGCCGGTTTGGACGCGGAGGCGTGTCGCGATGTTGAGCAACTGACGCGGTGTTGGTGCGGCTACGGGAGTCGGCGAAGGTGTTGCGCTCGGATTTGGAGATGGCGACGGCGTAACCGTTGCTGTCGGCGCCGGCGTCGGACCGGCAATCACCTGCTGGCCTCCGGGCAAGGTGCCGCTGCTCGTGCTGAAGTTCCCGCTGCCGGTGTACTGCGCACTGATCGTGTGATTACCGGCGCTTAGTAAAGAGGTGCTGTAGGTCGCAGTTCCGCTGGCGCTAAGGGCAACCGGATTGCCTGCATTCACGCCATCGACTCTGAACTGCACGGTGCCATTCGGTGTGCCAGCGCCGGAAGTAGCCGTAGCCGTGAAGGTGACGAGCTGACCCGCCGCAGACGGGTTGCTCGAACTCGAAACGGCAGTCGATGTTGCGGCGGGGGTTACGACGGTCGTTTGATTCGCGTCATTGCAGGCGCCGGAGACTGGAGCGTTGTTGATATCGCCGCTGTAGGAAGCGATCCAGCGGTACGTTCCCGCAGCGCCGGGCGTGAAGCTGGTGGAGAAGTAAACGCCGTTTCCATTCACCGGCACGGTAGAGGTAAACACCGGCGAGCCGCCGCAGGTCGCATTCTCGGGACCGTAGAGGTTGAAAGCGATGCTCCCCGTAGGAGCGCTCCCGCCGAACAGCGTCGCGCTGTCGGCAACCGATTGTCCGAAGGACACCGAAGCCGACGCTTGTGTGCTCAACGCGGGAGCCGGTGTGAACACATAGGCCGCCCCTGCATCTCTCTGCGCGGAATCGTCGCCCGGAGCACCCAACGCGACCCTGATGCCATCGATTGCGACCGAATAGCCGAAGCCGTCAACCGTCCCGACTGCCGCAGGCGCGGGATTGTTCAGCGTTGCGACCGGCATTGTCGCCGTCCCGCTGCTCAGATCGTACACGTACGCGCTGCCGGCGTCGGTCGCTGGAGTGTCATCGAGATAGCTGCCCACCACCACGCGCGTGCCCGAGATCGCCACGGAAAAGCCGAATTGGTCATTTGCTGCCGGGCTGGGGTTGTTCAGCGTCGCGATGGGCACCCCGCCACTCACATCATAGACGTACGCGCGGCCCGCGTCGGTAGCTCCAGTGTCGTCGACAGACGCGCCCACCACAATTCGCGAGCCCGAGATCGCCACGGAAGAGCCGAATCGGCCATCCGACGCCTGAACGGGGTTGTCCAACGTGGCTTTTGGATGCTCGGGGCTTAGCTGGTCGGCTAGATCGTAAATGTATACCCTGCCCGTCGACGAGACTCTGCGGCTGGAAGGAGCGCCCACCACGACTTTCGTGCCAGAGATCGCGACCGACTGGCAGGCATCTTCGCGTTGTGTGAAGTCGTTGCCGGTAAAAAGCCGAGCCCGAAACGCTTGGACTGGCTCGCCGGCCAATAGAAACGCATACGTGCTCCCGCTGCCCGAAGCGCAGACCACGGCATACTTGCCCTCGACCGCCACCGACCAGCCGAGTCCGTTGCCGTTGTCCTCGGCCGCCTTCAGCGTCGCCACCGGCACTGCCGGGTTCCTGCTGCTCAGTTCATACAGATACGCAGCTTGAGCCGCGGGAGCGCCCACCAGCACTCGCGTGCCGGAAATCGCCACCGAGTGGCCAAAGTCGGCACCGTGCGATGGCTGTGGGTTGTTTAGCGTTACCACCGGAACAGTCGGCGTTGGACTGCTCAGATCATAGACATACACGCTTCCGGCATTGACCGCTCCCGTGTCATCGCTACGCGCCCCCACAACGACGCGCGTGCCAGAGACTGCGACCGAGATGCCGAAGAAATCACCCGATTCGAGACCGGGATTGTTCAGCGTCGCCAGTGGCACCGTCGGCGTCCCGCTACTCAGATCATACACATACCCGCTGCCCGCGTCCGTAGCTCCCGCGTCGTCAAAGTGAGCCCCCACCACCACTCGTGTGCCGGAGATCGCCACGGAAAAGCCAAACTCATCGGTGGCTGCCGGACCCGGGTTGTTGAGCGTCGCCACCGGCACCGCCGGCTTCCCGCCACTCACATCATACACGTACGCGCTCCCGCTGTTATTAGCTCCCGTGTCGTCGAGCGGAGCCCCCACGACCGCTCGCAGGCCAGAGATCGCCACGGAAGAGCCGAACTGATCACCCGCTGCCGGGCCAGGGTTGTTCAGCGTGGTCCGCGTCGCGCTACGAAAATCATACGCATACGCGCTCCCCGCGTCGGTAGCTCCCGTGTCGTCGCGGGGAACCCCCACCACCATTCCTGTGTCAGAGATCGCCACGGAATAGCCGAAGTGATCGCTCGCCGCCGGCTCGGGGTTGTTCAGCGCCGACGAGCGGACCACCGCCGTCGCGCTGCTTAAATCATACAGATACACACTTCCCGCGTCGTTAGCTCCCGCGTCATCGAACCGAGCCCCGACCGCCACGCGGTTACTCGAGATCGCCACGGAAGATCCGAACTCACCGCTCTCTGCCGGACTCGGATTATTCA
>DATHXZ010000109.1:0-3946 GCA_035459405.1 Chthoniobacterales bacterium | reverse complement strand
CGCTACGAAACGGCCTACTCCTCCTGCTCGTGGCAGTGTTCGCAGCGCCGTTGCTGTTTATGACGGTGAAAGCCTTCGTCCGCCACGAAGTCCTCCGGCCGACGCGGTGGCACTCCAAGCGTGAGGACCTCGCCGCGCGCGCTGAGCTCATCGACTGGTTCGGCAAGGAAGTCGCGGGCGACAGGCGCTTCTTCCGCATCGCGCACGGCTTCGATCCCGATAATCACGAGCTGAGCGACCTCGCGCTGGCGCTGCCGTTCCCGTTTTACAAGACCTCCTTCACTCCGACGGGCCACTTCAAGTTCGGGCTTTTCGAAGGCTCAGCGGCGGCATTGCGTGCCACCAACGTTCGTTTTGTCGTCGCGAGCACAGTGCTTCGCCGCCCGGAGCTGCGTCTTATGCGAACATTCGGCGGCCGATTGCGCGTCTACGGCTACAATGCATGGAACCCGCAGCCGTTCGAGATCATCGGCGGCGGCGAGGTCGTGCTGCGGAAGTTTACCGGGAAGGAGATCGAGCTGCACGCGAAGCGCGGCGCACAGGGCCAGCTCCGCCTGAACGTGTCGCATTGTCCGAAATGGCGGGCGACGCGCGATCGCGTGCCGGTGCCGATCACACCGGTGCCGCTGCCAAACATGGAGAGATCGATGCTTATGCAGGTGCCGCTGGAGCCGGGCACGTACCGGTTCCGCTATCACCGACATCCGGTCGATTACGCGGGCACGGCGCTGTGTCTCGTCGGCGTCACCGGTTGTGGTTATCTCGCGTTTGGCGGTCGATTCCCCCAAAATCGTGTGCTCAGCGCGATCCGGAGGCGTTTTGCATTTGTGAAGCTCAAGCGCGTTGGCTAGTAGTCGGACATGTTCAGCTTGACGATGCTCGGTAGCGGCAGCGCGGGAAACGCCGCCCTGATCGCGACCGATCATTGCAAGCTGCTAGTCGACGGCGGACTCAGCGCGCGTCAGCTCGTTGTGCGCCTGGAGTTATGCGGAGTGCGACCCGAGCAGCTTGACGGCGTGCTCTTGACGCACGAGCACGGCGATCACGTCTGCGGCCTCGAGGTGCTCTGCCGCAAATTTCATGTCCCGATCTACTGCAACGCACTGACTGCCGAGGCGATTCGCTGTCCGCCCTGTGGCGGATTAGGCGAACATCGTAACTGGCGCATCTTTCGGACCGGCGCGGACTTCTCGATCTGTGACATCAGCGTGCAGACATTCCCGGTGCCGCACGACGCGGTGGAGCCGGTCGGTTACGCATTTCATGCGGGGAACTGCGGCCTCGGCTTCATCACCGATCTCGGTTACCCGACGAAGATGTTGGTCGAGCGGCTCCGACAGGTGCACACGCTCGTGATCGAAACGAACCACGATGAGAAGCTGCTCCAGGCGTGCCAATATCGGCCGTGGCCGGTCAAGCAGCGCATCATGTCGCGGCATGGGCATCTCTCGAATGCGGCCGCCGCTTCCGTCATCGAGCAGCTCTTGCCGGGGAAAATTGAGCGCGTCGTGCTTGGCCATCTCAGCCGCGATTGCAATACGCCGGAGCTCGCGAAAGGCGCGGTCGAGGCCATGCTCGGCAAGTGCGGCCGCGATGGCGTGGAAGTTTTCTGTGCCGACCAACGCGAGATCAGCGCGCGGTTCCCTATCGGCGAGACGATGCGGGGCCCGTTTCAACCCACCTTCGACGATCTGTTCTTCCCAGATCTTCGCGTGCAGGAAGCAGCCCTCTAGCGGCCGCGGCTACTCATCTTAATCCTGATCCTGATCCTACTCTTAATCTCTCGGAAACGATGGGGAGTAAGATCATGATCATGAGTGGGAGTTCGCGGCGCCACGTCTGGCGCCACATTGCAATCTTCGACTATCGCTACAGAGATGACGATCCGCGACGCCGTCCTCTCGGATCTCCCGGCAATCGTCGATATCTTCAACTCGACGGTGCCGACGCGACTCTCGACCGCGGTGCTCGACCCGGTCTCGGTCGAAGATCGGCTCGAATGGTTCCACGAGCATACACCCGATCATCATCCTCTCTGGGTGGCCGAGCTCGACGGCAGCATCGCTGGCTGGCTGAGCTTTCAGTCATTCATCACACGGTGCGCGTACCGCGCACGCGGAGCTCAGCGTCTACATCCACGAACAGTTCCGGCGCCGCGGTGTTGCCCGTGCGTTGCTTGAAAAAGCGATATCAGAAAGCCCGCGCCTCGAAGTCACTGCGGTCGTCCGCCTTATCATGGGGCACAACACCGCCAGCGTCCGGCTGTTCGAGCAGATCGGATTTGAGCGCTGGGGCTTGCTGCCGCGCGTCGCCCGACTGGACGGCCTGGAACGCGACATCCTCATCGTCGGTCGGCACATTGCGCAGGTGTAGCGCAGCGCGGCGCAGGAACCGGAGGGAGCTCGTCAACCCGCGCGAGTGAGTGTCGCTTCGCGTGATCGGGTTTACTCCCGGCACGATGTCGGTAGGCTCCCGGTTCCATGGTGACCGAAGAGCAAATCAGGAGCGCGCTCGCGGCTGTAAAGTACCCGGGCTTTAGCCGCGACATCGTCTCCTTCGGCCTGGTGAAGGGCACCCGCATCGACGGCGGCGCCGTAACCGTGCAGCTGGAATTGGCGACAAACGACCCGGCCATCCCGCGGGCGATCAAGGCTGATGCTGAGAGCGCGCTGCAATCGCTACCTGGAGTGACTCACGCGCGGGTGCTGATCGATATCCATGCGCCCGCAGCCACAGGTCCAAGCACCGCTGCGGGTGCCACGCGCATCGAGGGCATCAAGCACGTGATCGCGGTCGCGAGCGGCAAGGGGGGCGTCGGCAAATCGACCGTGGCCGCGAATCTCGCCGTGGCACTCGAGCGCACCGAAGCGCGCGTCGGGTTGTGCGATTGCGACATCTATGGCCCGAGCATCTCGCTCATGTTCGGCACCCGCGACCGCCCGACGGCGACGGAAGAGAACAAGATCATCCCAATCGAGCAGTACAACCTGAAGCTGATGTCGATGGGCTTCCTGCTCGACGACACATCACCGGCCGTCTTGCGCGGCCCCATGGTGACGCGCTACACGCAGCAATTCCTGCGGCAGGTCGAGTGGGGTGAGCTCGATTACTTGGTGCTCGATCTTCCGCCAGGCACCGGGGACATTCAGCTCACAATCGTGCAGACGGTTGCGCTTTCCGGCGCGATCATTGTCACGACACCGCAGGAAGTGGCGCTGATCGATGCGCGCAAAGCGTCCACCATGTTCGAGAAGGTGAACGTGTCGGTGCTCGGGCTGATCGAGAACATGAGCTACTTCACTTCGCCCGATAGCGGGAAACGTTACGACATCTTCGGGTCCGGCGGAGGCGAGCGCGAAGCGAAGCGGCTGCGCGTCCCATTGCTTGGTCAAATTCCCATCGATATCGCCACACGAGAGTCCGGCGATCGCGGCATGCCGATCACGGCGGAGGCCGGCAATTCGCCGGTCGCGGATTCGTTCATGCGCATCGCCGCGCGCCTGCGCGAGACACTTCGCTGAGCAACTACCGCCAGCTCTCCGAGTTGAATAGGTACGCCCAATGCTAGGTCTATCATCAACACGGATGAGTTGACCCGGGTGCTCCATTATGAAACAGAGTGACGAGATGACTGCTGCGCAGCCGGAGCAATCAGCCTTCGTGAAGAACTCCGTCCTCTACAAAGAGTTCCTCGCCGAGCGCGAAGAGATTTTGAAGCACAAGTGGATCGAGAGCGAGAAAGCCGGCACTGACATCGGCTTCGAACGCGCGCTCCTCGATTGGATCGTGAAACATCGATCGAGCTGGCGCGACAAACGCCAGAGGGAGGCAAAAGCGCAGCCGCAGCCCGCGACGTGACCTTTTGCCGCCTCCTTTAATGCGATCCCGAGAGGTCGCGAAGGAAGCATGACCGACCAGAAAACTTCCGGCACACCAGCAGTGCCTC
>DATHXZ010000108.1:0-10777 GCA_035459405.1 Chthoniobacterales bacterium | reverse complement strand
CTTTGCCTGCACTTCAACGCTGAAACGTGGGACGATCCCGGCAAGCCACGCCTGACGGACAGGAACCACCTCCACCTGCTCGTGAACGGCGCCTACTTGCCCGACGAGCTTGCGTTCGATGACGTGCGTTTTGAAATGGTGCAGCGCCTCCTGAGTCGCGCCCATGAAGAAGAGCTGCCGCTGGCCGAGCAGATGGCTCGATCAATGGCGCAGCGTACGCAATTGCCGCCGTACGTGTACACGACCGACAACGTCACGCGCGTGGGCGAGACTGGCTACGTGTACGCACGGAACCTGATCGCGACGCGCCTCTACAAGGCTCCGGTGATCTACTTCGAGCCGTACGTGATGAATAGCGATGAGGTCTTCTGGCGCATCCAGGAGGGTGACTATGAAGGCATTCGGAACGTCAACGGCACCGATCGGCCGAGCATCTTTCGCGAGTATGCTGACAGCGTTGTCGCCGGAGTGCTGGAGTACCATCGCGCCGCGCGAAAGTAGCCGTCACAGCCTCGCAACGGCCTGGCGGATGTCGTCGTATGTGATGTCCGTCGCGAGGCGCGCTGAGCCGAGCCGGTCGGCAACGACAAAGCGCACCTGACCGCGCTCGAACTTTTTGTCGGTTGCCATCGCGTCGAACACGGCAGCACGGTCGACATCGTCCGGAAGGCTTGTCGGCAGCCCGAACTGCTCTAGCGCGCGAATCACTCTTTCCCGGTCGTGATCGGCCAAGCTGGCTTTCCGGCTGGAGATTTCGCATGCGGCGACAATCCCAAGGCTGACGGCTTCGCCATGCAGGAAGCGTTTGTAGGCAGTCGCGCGTTCGATTGCGTGGCCGACTGTGTGGCCGAAATTCAGAACGGCGCGCTCGCCGGACACATCGTGCTCATCACGCGCCACGACCTCAGCTTTGATCTCGATGTTCCTGCGCACGAGCTCGACCAGCTGTGCGCGGTCGAACGCTTCGAGCATGTCGAAAAGTGCGGGGTCACGGATCACGCCATGCTTGATGATCTCGGCGAACCCCTGGTTCAGCTCGCGCGCGGGTAACGTGCGCAGTGTATCGACGTCTGCGACAACCAGCGCCGGCTGGTGCACAGCGCCCAGCAGGTTTTTGCCGGCTGCGGTGTTTACGGCCGTCTTGCCGCCGATCGAGCTATCGACCTGCGCGAGCAGGGTTGTCGGGAGCTGCACGTGTGGAATTCCGCGGTGATAAATCGCTGCCGCAAATCCCGCCAAATCCCCGATCACGCCTCCGCCGAGCGCGATGACAAACGACGACCGATCGAGGCCAGCAGAGCTCATCCGATCGCAAACAGTTCCGATGACCGAGAGTGATTTCGATGATTCGCCGGGCCGCACTTTGATTAACGTCGGCTCGAGGTCGGCGACGCCTAAGCTCCCGATGACCATCCCGGCGAAAAGCTCTGCGGAATTGTCATCCGCTACGACAGCGCACCGCTTCCCGGGGACCAGCGGTTGAACCATTTCGCCGACCTGCGCCAGCAGACCTGCCCCCACGAGCGCTTGGTACTGAACGTCACCCGCGCGGACCAGGACGGCTTGCATCTGTCAGCCTACTTAGACAGGGTCAACGCGCGACGAGAAATGCCCGACGCCGGGCGCGAGTTGCCTTGACATCGGACCTCGGATTTTCGTGTATGTTGAAGCATGCCTGACCCCGTCGACCCGATCCCTCCGACCACGACCCCCACGCCGGTCACGGGCAGCGGAACGCAGACGACTTCGACTGGCCTCCCGACCAACGTTGCAGCGGCGCTTGCATGCATTCCGCTGGTGGGCGGCATCATCTTCTACGTGCTCGAGAAGACCGACTCGTTTGTGCGCTTCTACGCGATGCAGTCGATCATCTTCGGCGGTGCGTGGATCATCTTCGACATCGTCGCTCGCATCGTGCAGGCGGTCTTCGCGACCATCCCGGCGATCGGCGGCCTGTTCGTTGTCCTCTGGGGGCTGATCTGGGCTGTGGTGACAATCGGATTTCTGATCGTTTTCGTGATCACGGTGATCAAGGCGTTCACGGGCGTGCGGTGGGAAATCCCATATATCGGGCCTGTGGCGCGCGCTCAGGTCGACGGGCCGACCGCGGTTTAAACACAAACGGCGTCGTGCGGCAGCGGCGTTCGACACGAAACGCGCGAGGCACCACGGCGCGGGATTCAAGCGACACGAATGATCAAATCGCCAGAGCCCGATGCTGACAGCGTCAATGCCCAGCTCGCGGGTTTCCTCTCTGCGCGAAAAGAGGAAATGATCCGCGCCTGGGCGCGTCGCGTCGACGCGGATCCAGCTATCCGCACAGAGAGACTCACGCGGAGCCAGCTGCGCAATCACCTGCCACAGCTTTTCGACGACCTGGCGCAGACTCTACGGCGCTACGGAAGCGAAGATGTCGCCGGGCGCAGCGAGCGCGACGCCGAGAAGCATGGTGCCGAGCGGTGGCAGGAGGGCTTCAGCCTTGCCGAGCTGCTGCGCGAGGTGTTGCATCTGCGCGGCGTGCTCATTTACCACCTGAAGGTCTTCGAGGAATCGCACGCCGATTTTGGCACAGCGGCGCGGCTCTTCGCGCAGACGGCAGTGCACCAGTTTCTCGACGAACTCGCGATCGATGCGGCTGAGCAGTTTCTCGCATCGGAGAAACAGGCGCGGCGTGGGGCTTCCGGTGTCGTTCTCTAGCGCAGGTTCGGCCGCGCAATTTGGCAATCACGACGCTGTCGCGCGTGTAAGTGCTCCGCTCACGGCAGCGGTTCGGCTTATCAGCTTTTAAGGGCCTGGCGGAGCTGCTGGAAGTCGATTGGTTTGGTGAGGTAACAATCAAACCCTGCGCCGAGGCCTGCATTGCGGTCCTCCTCGGACGTTCGGCCCGTAATCGCGATCGCTTTGAGATCCTGCGCCTTCTTGGCTTCGCGGACGAGGTCAATCCCGTCGCCGTCCGGCAGGTTGAGGTCGCTAATCAGCACATCGAAACGCATCTCCTGCAAGCGCGTCCTCGCGTCCCGGAGATTCTTCGCCGTTACCGTGCGACAGCCGCAGCGGTTCAAGAGGGTGCCGAGGACGGTCCGTGTATCGGTATGATCTTCGACGAGCAGGACCTGCATAGTTCCAAATGCCAGAAACGCGCGGCAGAGGATAACGGCCGCTTGGATCGCAGCCCAGACCTTTCTTTGCCGTCGCTGACCGGTTTTCTCCGTCGAAGATTTTCCCTTTAAAAAGCGACGCGCTCCGCTCTTGTCTCTTCCTTCATGGCCGGAGCTGAGCCCCAGAGAGTAAGCGCGCGCGCGACTGGCGTGGTCGGGGTAGCGATCTTGTGCAGCCGCATCCTCGGGCTGGTGCGCGAAGTGGTGATCGCGTCGCTCTTCGGTGCGAGCCGGAGCCTGGACGCGTTCCTCACTGCGTTCCGTGCGCCAAACATGCTGCGCGACCTGTTTGCGGAAGGCGCGCTCTCGACTGCCTTCGTTACCACGTTCTCCAAGAAGATCCAGACCGAAGGCGATCAATCCGCATGGGGCCTGGCGAACAAGGTGGCGACGCTGACGACGGTGTTCATGAGCATCGTGGTGCTGATCGGCGTGGCGATTGCGCCGATTCTGGTCTCGATCCTCGCGCCAGGATTCGATGCGGAGAAGGCCGCCCTCACGGTGGTGCTCGCGCGCACGATGTATCCGTTCATCCTGCTGGTTTCGCTCGCAGCGTTGGTCATGGGAATGCTGAACGCGAAGCACGTGTTCGGCATGCCGGCGATGGCGTCGAGCTTCTTCAATATCGGCAGCATCATCGGCGGCGTTTCCCTCGGCTGGTGGATGGATCCGGCGTTTGGCCCGCGCGCACTGATCGGCCTCGCGCTCGGGACTTTGATCGGCGGATTCCTTCAGCTTGCGGTGCAGATCCCTTCGCTCTTCAAGGTTGGCTACCGCTTCCGGACGGACTTCAATTGGCGTGACGAAGGCGTCAAGAAGGTGCTGCAGCTGATGGGTCCGGCGGTGATCGCTGCGAGTGCCGTGCAGGTGAACGTGCTGATCAACAGCATTTTCGCGTCGTATCTACAGGACGGCGCGGTCAGCTGGTTGAACATCGCCTTCCGTCTGATGCAATTGCCGCTCGGCATCTTCGGAGTGGCGGTGGCGACCGTGACGCTGCCGCTCGTGTCGCGCAGCGCGGCGGCCGGGAACATTCCCGAATTCCGCGGAGCACTCGCACATGCATTGCGCCTCGTCATGCTGCTGACAATCCCCTCCGCCATCGGGCTGATCATCCTCGCGGAGCCGATCATCAGCCTGATCTATGAGCACGGACGGTTTACTGCGGACTCAACGCTGCAGACCGCCGGCGCGTTGCGCTGGTACGCTGTCGGGCTGGTTGGCTATTCGTCGATCAAGGTGTTGGCGCCGGCGTTCTACGCCCTCGATCGGCGCCACCTGCCGATGATTGTCAGCCTGCTCTCGATCGTTGAGAACTTTTCGCTCAACTGGATCTTCACGCGTTATCTTGGGTGGGGGCATCGCGGTCTGGCGATGTCGACAGCGGCGGTTGCGCTGACGGACTTCCTGATCCTGTACGTGATGATGCGCCGCTATGCCGGCGCGCTTGAAACCGGCACGATGATGAAGACACTGGCAAAACTGCTGGGCGCTGGTGCCGGGCTGGCCCTTGTGTGCTGGGCTGCGGTTGAGTTCTATCTTGGCTCCGGGTCTCACCTGGCCACTTTGCCAAAGCTTGCCGCTGTGTTGGCGACCGTCGGGATGGGCGTCGCCGTGTTCTTCGGTTCGGCATACCTGCTCCGCGTCCCCGAGCTGCAGGACATCGTGGCGGTGCTTCGCCGCAAGCTCGGCGGCGGCGCGCGCGCCTAGGCAAGCGCCTGCGCGAGATCCTCGATCAAGTCGTCAGGATGCTCGAGACCGATTGAGCAACGCAAAAGTCCCTGCGGTGTGAGCGGACTCTCGCCGGTGATTGACGCACGGTGCTCGATCAGGCTTTCGAGCCCACCGAGGCTCGTTGCGCGGACGAAGACGCGCACCTTCGCCGCGACCGCAATGGCAGCGTCGCGCCCCGCTTTGACGTGGAACGACAGCATTCCGCTGAATGCAGTCATCTGCCGCGTGGCCACGGCGTGGCTCGGGTGTGTGGGGAGCCCGGGATAGTCGACCCGCTCCACGTTCGGGTGCCCAGCGAGGAAGGTGGCAACCTTCATCGCGTTATCCGAATGCGCGCGCATGCGCCACGGCAGCGTTTGCACGCCGCGGAGCACCAGCCAGCTATCAAACGGCGACGGAATCGCGCCTCCCGTTCCTTGCAACATTCGGATGCGCTGGAACAGCTCGTCAGGTTGGCGCGAGATCACGGCCCCGCCGGTCACGTCCGAGTGCCCGCCGATGTATTTCGTGGTCGAGTGGACAATGAGATCCGCGCCGTGCTCGAACGGACGCTGCACAATCGGCGCCCACGTGTTGTCGACGACGAACGCCGCGCCTGCGGTGCGTGCGATGCCGGCGATCGCTGCGAGATCGGTAATCTTTAGCTGCGGATTCGACGGCGTCTCGGCCCAGAGCATCCGAGTCCGAGGTGTCACCGCCGCTGCGACCGCTTCCAAGTTTGTCATGTCCACAAACGCGACCTGCAGTCCCCACGGAATGCAGATGTCGCGCAATAACTTGCCGGTTCCGTGATACGCCTCGGCCGCCGCGACGACGTGGTCGCCGGGTCTAAGCGCTTGAAACACAGCCGCCGATGCCGCGATTCCCGAGCCGAATGCCGCCGCATCGCTGCCGCCCTCGACAGCGGCAAGTGCCAGCTCGAGCGCGCGCCGGTTGGGATTGTCGCTCCGCGAGTAGGTGTAGGCGCCGCGGTAGGTGCCGTCAGGATTGCGCTCGAACGTCGTGGAGAGCTGAATCGGTGGCGCAACCGCGCCCGTTGTCGGATCGACCGTGTGACCGGAGTGAACGGCGAGCGTTTCGATGCGCATGGCTGCTCTCTACCCGCCGCGGACGGCCTTCTCCAGCGTAACTTGCCGCGCAAGGTTTCGATTTGACGGGTCGGACGACCCGAGCGCTAATACATGTTTTCCGGCGCTGGCCCTCCGCCGCGCCGCGTAGCCGCTTTATGAACATCTATCACGACGACGTTTTCCAGATGGCTTGCGACCAGTTCGATGTCATCGCGGATTACCTCCACATCGACAAGAACGACCGCGAGCGCCTCATGTACCCGAAGCGCTCCGTCGCCGTCACCCTGCCGGTGCACATGGACGATGGCAGCACGCAGACTTTCCAGGGCTACCGCGTCCAGCATCACCTGACGCTCGGCCCCACCAAAGGCGGGACGCGTTTCGCCCCGTCGCTCTCGATGGGTGAAACCGCCGCGCTCGCGATGTGGATGAGCTGGAAATGCGCGCTCGCCAATCTCCCCTACGGCGGCGCCAAAGGGGGTATCGCCTGCGATCCGAGCAAGCTTTCCCGGCGGGAACTAGAAGCCGTGTCGCGTCGCTACATGCAGGAGATGATCCCGTTTGTCGGCCCGCATACCGACATCATGGGCCCCGACATGGGCACCAACGAGCAGGTCATGTCCTGGTTCATGGACACCTATTCGATGTACACCGGCTACACGGTGAACGAGATTGTCACCGGCAAGCCAGTGGCGATCGGCGGCACGGAAGGTCGCCGCGAAGCGACCGGTCGCGGCGTGGTCTACCTGATCGACCGCGCGATGAGCATGCTGAAGATGAACCCGGAGAACTCGACTGCGATCATCCAGGGTTTCGGCAATGTCGGCGCGGTCGCCGCCCTCGCGCTGGCAATGAAGAGTGGCGTCAAAATCACCGGCATCAGCGACGCCTACGCGGCAATTTATGAGCCGAAAGGCATCGACGTGCAAGCCGCCGAGCAGCACGTGTTGAAAAAGGGCAATCTCCGCGGCTTCATGGAACAGGCGCACATCGCGCCGAGCGAAATGCTCGTGCAGAAGTGCGACATCCTTGCGCCTTGCGCCGTCGATCGCGTCATCACCGATAAGAACGCGGCCAAGCTGCAGTGCCGCATAATCGCGGAAGGCGCGAACGGCCCGACCACGCCGGAAGCCGACCTGATCCTGAACCAGCGGTGGGATGAAGTGTTCGTCATCCCGGACATTCTTTGCAATGCCGGCGGGGTGATCGTTTCCTATTTCGAGTGGGTGCAGGGTCTGCAGGCGTTCCTCTGGACGGAGACGGAAGTGGCAGACAAGCTCTATCGCATCATGGAGCATTCGTTTGCGCAGGTGATCCGACGCGCGAAGCAGGACAAGGTCTCGCATCGCACGGCGGCCATGGCGATCGGCGTTGAGCGCGTCATGAAAGCCAAGCACACGCGCGGCCTCTTCCCGTAAAAGCGGGATGAGATTCTCGCATCGCGAAGAGCGGCGCGACGGGCGCCTTCTCGATATCCTCACGGACGAGGAAAACGGAATCCGCCTCATCGTCTCACGGCTCGGCGCAGAGTTGGTGAGCGTCACGTGCCGCGACGCGAGCGGCGAATGGATCGGCTTCCTCTATCGCGACAACGATCTCTCCGCGCCCGAGAAGGGTTGGGCGAATCACGCCACCGTGATGGGGTACTTCCTTCACCGGCTGAAGGATGGACGCAGCACATATCGCGGCCGGCCGATCGAAGGTGGCACCCACAGCTTCCTGCGTGCGAAACAGTGGCGTGGAGCTGACATCGAGCCGGACAGCGGGCGCCTCGCCTACGAAATGCAGCCGGGCGATTTCACGGAACGCGAATACCCGCTCAATGTTTCGCTCACTCTCCGCTACGAACTCGAAGGCGAGGGGATTCGCACCACGTTTCACTTCCGAAACCATGAGCCGGACCAGACGGCGCACGTAGGCTTTGGACTGCATCCCGGATTCGCGGCGAACACGTTCGGCTCCTTCCGCCTTGAGATGTCGGCCGGCCTGTATCGTCGGCATTTCTCGCCCACCAACTACCTCTCTGGTGAGACGGAAGACATCCGCCACGAGGGCGGCGAAATGCCGTTCGCGCGCGAGAAGTTGCCGGGCTCGTATATCCTCGAGTTTGTCGACGTTCCGGACCGCACGTTCACTTACATCGATCCGCCGAGCGGCAGATCGGTCGCCGTCGATCTCACCGATGTGCCTTACGTGACACTTTGGTCAGACGGCGGGCCTTTTCTCTGCGTCGAGCCGTGCTGGGGATTGACTGATCACGAGCAGCCGCGCGCGTTCGAAGACAAGGAAGGCATCCAGACAATCGCGCCCGGCGGTGAGTTGAAGGCGAGCTTCACCATGTCGCCTAAAATCGTTGCGACGAAATGAACGCTCCCGCTTCACTCCGTGCGCTGCTGGAGCGCTCAATCGATTACGCGGGCTTGTTCCCGCCGGCGAGCCTGCCGCTTGAGCCCGCGTTGAAGAACCACGCGGCCTACGTGCGCAGCGCGGACGCCTCGATGCTCGGCGCTTTCATTCTGCCGATCGCACAATTCGACGCCGCGAGTGCGATGCTGGAGCAATTCGACGCACAACATCCGATTCACATCTCGGCCCTCGCTCCGAAAACCGACAACCCGGACGCATTTCGCGCCGCAGTAGATCGCGCAACCCGAGCGATACACGCGCTGCTGCAAAGCTACTCCGACCGCGCATCTGTGACCCAGCTGGAGATGCCATTGCCGCCGGGGGGCGATGCGCAACTTCTTGCCGGCGCGCGCGAACTGCTCGAATCGCTGCCGGCCTTCTGGGAGGCACCGGCCGATGCCGCAGAACGCACGGTTGCGATGCTGGCTGAGCATAACTCGGCCGTTTCCGCAGGCGCTCGGCCTTTCGGCTTCAAGCTCCGCACCGGTGGTGTGACAGCCGATGCGTTTCCGTCTTCAACACAGATCGCTCGCGCGCTGGTCGCCTCTGCGAAGCATCACGTGCCGATCAAGTTCACCGCGGGACTGCATCATCCAGTGCGGCAGTTCCACTCAACCGTAGAGACGAAGATGCATGGCTTCCTCAATGTCCTCGGCGCTGCTGCGCTCGCAGTGGAGCACGGATGGGACGAGAAGCAGACGGCTGAGATGCTCGACGATGAAGACGCGAGCGCGTTTCGGTTCGACGCGGACGCGTTCAGCTGGCGTGATGCATCCATCGGCACAGATCAAATCCGGGTGCGTCGGGAGCTGGTGACATCGCTCGGAAGCTGTAGCTTCGACGAGCCGCGCGAAGACCTTCGCGTGCTCAATCTGCTTTAGAATGCGTAACGAATTCCGGTCGTTCATTGAAGTCGGGCCGGACTCGCACTTCCCAATCCAAAATCTTCCATTCGGCGTCTTTCGCCCGGCGCAGGGAACCGCGCGTGTCGGTGTAGCGATCGGCGAGTTCGTGCTCGACCTGGCGGTGCTCGAGGAGTGCGGCTTGCTGCAGCCCTCGGAGTTGCAGGATCGGCGAGTCTTTTCCGACGGCGCATTGAATGCATTCATGGCGCTGGGTCGGCCCGCGTGGCGAAAGACACGCGAGGTGCTTCAGCATCTGCTCGCGACGGATACGCCGGATCTCCGTGACGACACAGCTTTGCGCCAGCGTGCCTTCCACCTGCAACGGGAGGTGACCATGCAGTTACCGGCCCGCATCGGTGACTACACCGATTTCTACTCGTCCTACCACCACGCGCACAACGTCGGCACCATGCTCCGCGGTCCGGAGAACGCGCTCATGCCGAACTGGAAATACCTCCCGGTCGGATATCACGGGCGATCAAGCTCCATCGTGCCGAGTGGCACGGAAGTGCGTCGGCCGCGCGGACAGATCAAACCGCCGGATGCGGCTGCGCCGATTTTCGGTCCGACGCGCAGTCTCGACTACGAGCTTGAGATGGCGTTCTTCGTGGGGCCTGGAAATCAGCTCGCGAAGCCGATCGAAGTCGACGCGGCGCACGAGCACATCTTCGGCATGGTGTTGATGAACGACTGGAGCGCGCGCGACGTGCAGGCTTGGGAATACCAGCCGCTCGGGCCATTCCTGGCGAAAAATTTCTGCACGAGCATCTCACCATGGGTGGTGACGATGGACGCGCTGGAGCCTTTCCGACGACCAGCGCCGCCGCAGGATCCCGAGCCGCTGCCGTACCTCCGTGCGTCGGAAAACGCGACCTACGACATTCGGTTGGAAGCAAGCTTGCGCACCCGTGCGAGCGATCAGCCCCACGTGATCACGCGGACGAATTTCCAACACCTTTATTGGAGCATTGCGCAGCAGCTTGCGCATCACGCGGTCGGCGGTTGCAACCTCCAACCGGGCGACCTCCTCGCGAGTGGCACGATTAGTGGCCCGACCGAAGATTCGCGCGGCTGCATGCTCGAGCTCACCTGGCGCGGTGCAAACCCGCTCAGCCTGCCGAACGGCGAAAGTCGCAAATGGCTCGACGATGGCGATACGCTGACGATCACCGGCTGGTGCGAAGGCGACGGCTACCGCGTCGGGTTCGGGGAAGTGTCGGGCCGCGTGTTGCCGGCCTGACCAGACGCCGATGCACCTGGTGCAAATTCTTCTGCCGGTTTACGACAACCAGCAGAACCCTCAGCCGCACGACGAATTTCGGCGTGTCCGCCGCGAGCTGACCGAACGATTCGGCGGTCTGACGGTCTACACGCGCGCGCCGGCGGAAGGCATGTGGAAGTCAAACGACAACCACACGACGCGCGACGATATCGTGATCTTTGAGGTGATGGCCTCGCAGCTCGACACCGCGTGGTGGCGTTACTATCGCCACGAGCTCGAGGC
>DATHXZ010000107.1:0-12344 GCA_035459405.1 Chthoniobacterales bacterium | reverse complement strand
GATCACGATGACCCACCGCCGGCGGCGTTTACGTGTTCGCAGCCGGCGCTCTTCCGGCGTGAGCATGAAATCGGCGTCGCGAGGCATCGAAGAAAGTCGGAATTCAGATTGCGGATTTCGGAACGGGCGTGCGTGACGGAGATTAGTCGAAGTAGGGTCTACAACGATGAAGGAAGGCTTAGGAGCGCGGAGCGTCGATCGCGACGAGCTGCGGCAGCAGCTCGCGAAAGCGCGCCTCGGCAGCATCGGCCGGCAGCTCGGCGGACGTGATCAGCACAAATTGCATCACCTGCTGGCCCGGGTTGCGCAATCCTTCACGCACCACCCGTATCCGCTCGCTCGGCATCCACTCGGAGGGTCTCGCATCCGCTGTGAGGTCGAACGCACCGGACGCAGGCCGCACCTTGTCTTCACGCATGCAGAAGAACGAATGCGCATAGCCGGTCGGTTGATCGGCAATCTTCCGGACGAAGGCGAAATGGCGGAACGGCAGCGTTGCGGCGCCGCCGACATCATAATCCCGCACGCCAAAGTCGCCGCTCTGGTTCCAGCCGACATTCGGGAGGCACACGTCCGGCCGATGCGAGCGCGCTCGCAGGATCGTTGATGTACCCGGCTCCCACCGGAAGAAGAACAGGAAGGCGGTCGCCGCCGAGCGGCGGTTATCTGTTACTCGCGATCGGTTATTGGTTGGTGATGATCCGTCGCTGGTCGGGAGTTCGGGTTGCCACGCGACCTGGCGGCCACTGTCGTAGCGCAATGTGCTCTGGACCTGCTCATCAATCTCGATCTCGCGGAACCCCGGCGCATTTTCGGGGAAGCGAACAGTCCACTGTTCGCGGCTGACGAGATCCCGCTCATGCAGGCGATACCAGAGCTCGACGCCAGCTTCGACGGCGAGAAGCCACGCGAGCGCGGCGATGGGAATCGCCGCGCTCGCGGGTGATCGGTTAGTCGTTGTTCGTTCTTGGTTGGAGCGTGTTGCCGCCCCGATCGCAGGGTCGCTAGCGGATAACTCCTCGCGTCCTTGCGCCCCGTCCCCGTCCTCCTCGCGTTCCCGACAATGATTATCTGATAACCTTTCCCTCGCTCGCGCGTCGCCTCGCGCCAGCGCGGCGGCCAGTGCCATCGAGCCGACGAAGACGAGCCCGACGATGGAGTAGCCGAGGCTGTCGTGCCAGCGGCTCGCCGCTTAAGGGGTCTGCGTCGCAGAGATCCAGACGAGCGTGAACGCGCGCGCAAAGTTCGCGAGCAGCGCGATGGCGAGAGCGCCGATGACAAGCGCGACCCGGCGAGGAACCGAGAGGCGCTTCAGCTCGCCGAAAAGGAGCCCAATCATCAGCGACGTCTGCAGCGAACGCACGCCGCTGCAGGCTTCATTCACGCCCACCAGGCCAGTGCTGACCCGAATAAGACTGCCCTGGAGCTGTGCCGGAATTCCGAACAGTTGGAGGGTCTCAGTCGCGACCGCCGCGACAGTGGTCATCAGCCCCTGCACGATCGGTGCTTCGATTGGCGTCACCCACGGCACTGCGACGAAGATGAAGCAGACCGGAAACGCGAAATGCTTCAGCCAGCGTGTGCCGCCGATCTGCCAAATCACCGCGAGCGTGATTCCCACCACGATAACGGCGTGAACCCACCCGAGCGGGCGCCAGTCGGGATTGCCGACTTCGAAAAGGCGGAGGGGCAGCAGAGCTGCCAAAAGTAAAAAGTAGAACGTGAAAAGTAGGAAGCGGGAGACGTTATTGGTTAACCGTGAATGGTTAATGGGCAGCACAGCACCGGCCTCGTCACCCCGTAACCGAGATCCGTTAGCCGATAACCGCTCGCCCTCTGGGCGATCCTCCCACCGCAGCCAGAAAAGATACGCGGCGAAGAACGGCACGAACCAGCCATAGCTGTATTGCTCGTTCGCCGACCACTCGCCGCTCAGGTGCCGGCAGAGAACGAACCAGAGGAGGCCCAGCGCGATCACGCCCGCGGCTGCACGGATCGACATGCGGCGACTGCTGTTCGCGTCTACGACGGCGGGCGGCGGGCTGATCGTCAGCGTGTTTTGCAACGAAAGAAATTATCGCAAGTCCCGGACCTGAGAAGCACGAAGATTAGAAGTGCGAACGCGCGGACGCCGAAATCAAAAGCCTGCAAGCCCCGCAGTGAAACACGCTGTCTATGGCGAAGAAACCGCCCCAGTCGTGTCGTATCAGACGCTCCTCGCGATGAAGGCTGAAGCGGGGCGCGACCGGGATTTGATCGACATTCAGCAGTTGCGGAAGCTTGATCCATATCGATGACATGAGAAGAACTCTACGCGCATCCAGGCTGGCAGTGGTGTACCGCCGAAGGCGCAGAACTCCACACTCTTCTTCTCGGGACTTAAGTCGACCTTCCGCGAGAAGCTCGAATGGCTCGAAGAAGCGGAGGACCTGACGCTGCAGCTCCGCGCGAGCCGAGAACGCCGCGCACGGGACGCAGAGCAGCGGGACGGCGAACTATAGCCGCGTCCCTGTGGGACGCGCTCGCATTGTGAAACACGTAGCCGCATCCCTGTGGGACGTGCCGGGTTCCTTCAGCGTTCCCCTACCGCTGCAGCCAGCCACCGCTCCCAATCGGTACATCCCTTATTGTGCGCGTCATCAATAGCGGCGCGCAGCGACGATGCCGTCTCCGAGTTCCACCCAGGTGGCCCACTTCCGGTAAACTGGCGTTCGATCCAGTCGGCGAGCCCCTGAGCATCGCCGCCTGCGAAAACCGCGTTCGCCGGCGAGGCAGCAAGCACGTTTGCGGCGATCGCACCTTCAGGCGGGCCGACGAAGAGCAGGGGACGCGGCAACGAGAGAAGCAGCGCTAGCTTGCTCGGCCAAAGTAAGCCGCTCGCTTGCTCGCGCTGGCTGGCAACCAACACTCGCGCCCACAATAAGGAGGCGACGAGATCATCTTCGGAAGCGTAGTCCTCCCAGCGCAGGTTCCGGAGCTTCAAAGCGCGGCCGTAATCCTCCGCTGCGGCGCGCACAGAGCCACGCCCCTGGAAGACGAGATGCACCGGCAGGCGGCGATCTTCGAGGAGACGCTGTGCGTCGAGAAGTGTACGCCAGTCATGCGCCCGCCCGAGATTTCCGGAATAGAGCCATAGCCATTGTTCATCCGGCACCGCCACCTCTGGCATTGCCAGATCGCGTGCAGGCCAGACCCGCACCACCTCGCTGGTGACGCCGTATTCAGCCTGAAGATGTGAGCGCATGTCGTCATCCAGCACCACGATTAGGGAGCAACGGCGATAGGCCCAGGCCATTGCCGTCCGGGCCAGGCTTGCGACGATGCCGGGCTTGATCTCACCGAGCGCGAGCGCGAGCTCCGGATAAAGATCCATCGCCCAATGCGCGAGCTTCGCTCCGCGCAGAAGCGCCACGACGGCGGCGAGCGGCAGAACACCGGGCGGCGACGAGAGGGCAACCACCACGTCGGGCTTCGGTCGAGTCGCTACAGCAGACCGGAAGATCGACAGCAGCGCGGTGAGTTCGCGCTTCAGCCGACTACCGCCCGCAGATGGGTGATCGCGATACGACGCCTGCTGCGAAACCGCCACTACCGTGTGGCCGCGTTCGCGGAGATGATGGGCCACGTCGCCGAGCAGGCGAGCGGTCGGAGCGGGGTCCGGTGGCGCGTATTGGTTGATGAAGAGAACGTTCATCGGGCGTAGATCGAAGATTTGGGCATTGCTGTAGCGGCGGCAAGTCGGCTGCAACAGGAGAGTACGCGGGAATCGTGCGTGCTGCTGTACCGGCAGCCGTGTCGGCTGCAGAATGCGAGCGCCCCGCTAGCATGCCACTACAGGAGGAGCATGTGCGTCCGGAGCCCCGCGTTTGATTTCACTCGGGACGGTCGCAAGCTCTCGCGGTGCGACAGCTCACCGACAAGGCACGGCTCGAAGTCTTCATCGCTGCGCTCGGCCGGCGTGTATCGGGCCCCGGCCGCATTTATCTCACCGGCGGCGCCACGGCTGTTCTGCACGGCTGGCGCACGATGACAATCGATATCGCCCTGAAAGCCGACCCCGAACCTCGGGGATTGTTCGAGGCGATCGCCAGCCTCAAGGAAGAACTCGACGTCAACGTCGAGCTGGCGAGCCCCGATGACTTTATACCGGCGGCGCCGGGCTGGCGTGAGCGCAGTCCGTTCATCGCACGGCATGGGAGCGTCGAGTTTTTCCATTGCGACCCTTACGGGCAGGCACTTTCCAAGCTGCAGCGCCGGTTCGATCGGGACATCGTCGATGCGCGGGCGCTGGTCGAGAGCGGCCTCGTGCAACGTGGTAAACTGCGGCAAATGTACGACCAGATCGAGCCGCGCCTGATTCGCTACCCGGCGGTCGATGCCGGATCGTTCCGTGCTGCCGTCATGGCATTCTGCGATGAAGGCGGTTGAACTCTCTGACGATCTCCCCGGCGCCGACCTCGTGCGTCGCGGCATTCGCGACTTGGTCGAGGCGCAGCGCACAGTGCCGGGATGCCTCCTCGCGTGCATGTCCGAGCGGATGCGTGACTTCGGGCTGCTGCCGCCATCCGTCGAGGTGCCTTGGGCGGAACCGGAACGCGAGCTTTACGCGCTGCTTCTTGCCAACGGCGACGACGCATATTCCCGCTATAATGCCTTGCGGCGCGAGCTCGATAGCTTCGCTGCCGCGATGGAGCGGCGCAGTAGACGTCGACGGGAAGCCGCGCCGTAGAGGCGGATGTCGGATGTAGGATTGCGGATTGCGGACGTCGGATTACAGAATGCAGAACAACCCGCCGCTGCCGTCGAGAACCCCCTTTGTCACGTTGTCCTCTGCTGGTATTCTTCCGCTATGTTGACCCAGACGGCGCCCGGCACTCAGAACCGGCTGTGGACATACGATGAGCTGATAGCGGAAAGGCCGGAAAGCAACAGCCCGTGCGAGCTCTGGGACGGAGAACTGATCATGGCGCCGATGCTTTCGTTTTATCACCAGGAAATCGCATTGCGCTTCTATCGGGAATTGCACGACTGGGTGGCGGAACGAAAGCTGGGCAAAGTGATGGGGCTTCCCATCGACATGGTTCTTTCGCCGCACCGCGTTCCCCAGCCAGATATAACCTTCGTGTCAAAGGAGCGCCTGCATATCATCCAGCGCAGCCTCATGGGACCGGCCGATCTCGTGGCCGAAATCATCTCACCCGGGGGCCGCACGCGTGATCGGATCGAGAAGCGGGATCTCTACGAGCAGTATGGAGTGAGGGAGTATTGGATCATCGATCCCGAAGCGCAGATGGTCGAAGTCCTCGCGTTGGAGGGTGGCCAATACACCCTGGCTGCGCGGGCTGTCACCGGCGAAGCAGCTGCATCCCGGTTGTTGCACGATTTTCAGGTCGACGTGAGCCGACTGTTCGTCCGAGACTAGCTCCGCGGCTCGGCGCAGATTTTTCGTGACGGCTTCTGCCGCTGTGGAATTGCGCGCCAGGATGGCAGGCCTCGGGAAGCTCGTCAGCGGCCTGATTCCTCCGATGGAAGACCGCAGGGCGAAGCCTGTAACTTGGATCCGCCATTCACTTTTCGAGTAGTCAGCAAAGCCGGAAGTCGGAGGGACGAGCTTCCGCTCGTCCGCGGACATGCGGAAGCATGTCCCTCCGTTGCGACTCACAGAAGTTTCGGCGAGTCACCGAAGCCAGCACGCGAGGCGCGTGCGCTCCCGATCCGAAGAAGCGGGCCGGGACGCGGTGAGCAAAGATCGGAAAGGGTTGGCGTGATTCCCGGCGCGGCCAATCAGGCACTGGGCTAGGATATAAATGTGAAACCGATCCGCCCAAGGGACATTTTACTCCAAGAATACCTGCAACCGCTGGGGCTGTCGCAGAACGCGCTCGCGCGTGCGATTCGCGTATCACCGCGGTCCGTGAGTGAGATTGTGCTCGGGCGGCGTTCCATCACTCCGGAGATGTCGATTCGTCTGTGAGCTGCGTTCGACCAGTCGCCGTGGTTTTGGCTGAATGTCCAGACGGAGTGCGATTTCAGGGAAGCACGTCGGCGCGAGCGGGAACTCACGGCTGGGATCCGGCCGCTCGTCTGAGGAACGTGATGAGCACCGTTCACGGCTCCAGCAATCTTGAAAACATCCAGGCAGCAGCGTTTGCGATCAGTTCCCGCCTTCAGGAAAAGCTTGGCGCAGAAGAGGTCTATCTGTTTGGCTCCTACGCGCGGGGCGAAGCTGCCCGGACAGCGATCTAGACTTGCTCGCAATCGTGCCGCACTCGGCGAAATCCCGTTACGAACGTGCGGTCGACGCCTTGCGTTATACTCGAAAAATTCGGTTTCCGGCCGACATCATTGTCATGACTCGGGACGAGTGGGAACGCGATCTCGAGGTGGTCTGTTCACTCGCCAGCACCGTCAAGCGTGAGGGCAGAGTGATCTCGTGAGCAGGAAACAAGAGCGCGTTTCCGCGTGGCTCACAAAAGCCGAACACGATCTACAGAGCGCCAGATTGTTGATCAACAACGAGCCTCCCGTTGTTTGACGAAAGCACCTGTTTAAGGAATCCTTAAACGATGAAGCATTGGGACACGATGGCGGTCTCGAAGGTGGGCCAGAGCACCCTTCCAAAGTGGTGGCGCGATGTATGCGGACTGTCGTTCGGTGGCGTTGTCGAGGTGCGCCCTCTCGAAGACGGCAAGAACAGCATCGTTCTCACCCCCAGATCGAGCAACAGGCGCGGCGTCTCCGGGAAAGAGTTGATGGAGCAGTTTGCATCCTGTCCACGGCCGCTGCGCTCCCCTGATCGCCATCATCTGCCATTCAGGTGAGTATTCTTCTCGATACCGACTTGCTCTCGCTGCTGGAGCGCAAGCGTATTCCCGGGAAATTGGCGACTTGGATGAACGGGCAAACCGATGTTGTGATCAGCGTTGTGTCGCTGGCGGAGCTGGAGTTCGGGTTACAACAATCACCCGCAGGGCACCGCGCTGCTCTGGCCGAGTGGCTCAGCGACACGCGTCGCAGATTTGCACCGGTGACCGAGCAGTTGAGCGAGCCGATCTTGGTGCGATGGAAACGGCTGCTCGCAGATCTAAAACGGAACAACCGGACCATGACCTGCGAAGATTCCCTGATCGCCGCGACAGCGTTGTACTGGGGGCACACCGTCGCGACGCGGAACACCCGCCATTTTCAACCAGCGGGCGTTCCGGTGATCGATCCGCTGGCTGCATAGGGCACGGGAGCGTCTGATTCCCCGATGACAAAGGCTCACTTTATTCTAAACTTTGCTCCATGCGTCTGACGCGATTGAAAGACGAAGCGGCGCACCTGCCATCGCAGCAACAGCGTGAATTGATTGCCTATTTGGTTGCTCTTCAAACGGCGGGGGACGAAGCGTTCAAAGCAAAGCTGGCGGCGCAAATTGACGACCGCGATCCGGAGCATTGGATCGATTTAGATCAAGCGCGGACGAGAGATGCCGACTGATCAATGGCGTGGAGTATCGCCTCCTCATCACGCTTGAAGTGATCGAGCTGCTTGACGGGCTTCCCAGAGCCCTTCGCCGACAGTTTGCTGGAGCACTTCGTCAAAATTCGATCCTTTCCCGCCAACCACTCCGACTACTACGAATCAGATGTTGTCGGGCGTCGAATTGAGATATCGGTAGTGGCGGGCTGGGCAATTCATTACTGGATCGATTCCGCTGATCGGCACGTGAAAGTTCTGTCGCTGCACGCTGCGGATCGATGACTGACGCGATCATCACCTTCGAACGAGATCGAAAGCGGAAAGCAGAGAGCAGAAATTGAATCAGGGGCGGCTGCCGATCAAATTTTAGATCGGACGAAGGTGTTCGCTTCAGGCGTGATCCGGCTTTTCCGTTCAGCTGCCAAAGCAGCGCGAAGAAGTCAGGGTCCTCGGGAAGCAACTTCTCCGCTCCGGAACTTCCGTCGCAGCCCACGTCCGCGAAGCCTCACGCTCCCGGTCCAAAGAGGAGTTCATTTCGAAACTCGGTGGGGCGCTGCAGGAAGCGGACGAGTCGCAGCTCTGGATCGAGTTGCTACGTGACGACTGCGGTATCCGGATCGACGCTCTTGATGCGCTGCATCATGAAACGGACGAATTGATCGCGATTCTCGTGACAATGATCAAGCGAACAAGGGGCGAGTAGCCGTGGACGATTTCAGGTTTCAGCTTTCCCATTTCCGCTTTTCGCGATGAGCGACGCCATCATCAGCGTCGAAGGAAAGCGGAGAACAGAAAGCGGAAAGCAGAACGTGAATCAAGGGAGGCTCCCACTCGAGTTTAGGGACAGGACAAAGGCATTCGCCTCCAGTGTCATTCACCTATTCGCTGAGCTGCCAAAGCAGCGGGAAGAGGTGAGGGTGCTTGGGAAGCAGCTTCTCCGCTCAGGCACGTCAGTCGCTGCTCATCTCCGTGAGGCCTCGCGAGCGCGATCTGACGATGAGTTCGTTTCGAAACTTGGAGGTGCGCTGCAGGAAGCCGACGAATCGCAGCTCTGGCTCGAGTTACTGCGCGACGATTGCGGGATCCGAAACGACTCTTTGGGCCCACTCCATCGCGAGGCGGATGAGTTGATGGCAATCTTCGTCACGATGATCAAACGAACAAAGGGCCTGTAGCCATTTCAGGGTTCCGCTTTCAGTTTTGTGCTTTTCGCTATGAGCGACGCGATCATCACCGAAGGACTCGGAAAGCGCTACCGCCTGGGCGCGAGCCGCTCGAATGAGCGTTACACCGCGGTGCGCGACGTGATCAGTGAAAAAGCCGTCGGCTTTTTCAAAAAGCTGAAACCCGGAAAACGGAAATCGGGAGATGGATCCTCAGATTTCAGCTCTCAGCTTTCAGATTTCAGCTCTTCTGCCCGCTCTCAACAATCAGGCGCCGAACGACGGGAGGAGCATCATCGGTTATGACTGAATGGATATCCGAGGGGAAAGACGCGGGCGAGAGATGGCGATCAGCAGTCAGTCGCCAGCGCATCTGCGGAATCTGCGCGACGAACGCCCTGAGGATTAGAGCAGGGCGTTTCGGCGAGCCGCCGAAACGGACACGCGAGCCGCGTGTGCTCCCCAATCCGAAGAGCAGATAACCGATAATCGCGGACGCGCAGCGGTACGCAACCCGGCAGCTGGAGCTTCAAGTTCGAAGTCGGAGCATCAAGTCAGGAGTCGGGTCCCCCCCGCGAGAAATTGACCGCTAATGCGGCGGCGATATCTTCACACATCGATGGATGCGTCGCTTTTGGAGGATTTGATCGCGAAAAACCAGCCGCTGCGCATCGAGACTGCTTCCGGCCGCGCCTTCGACGTTTGGCACTCGGACTTCGTCAGCTTCTCGCCGCGCAAGACGTCGCTGCTGATCTGGTTTGAAGAGGACGGGAACGAACACTTTGCAATCGTGCCGCTTCTAACAGTCACAGCGGCGATGACTCGCGCGTGAGCGTAGCCGGCCGCGACCGGTAGCGGCGTCTATCGCCAACGTGATTAGAGAGAGCACGCGGCACGTGTGGCATCTCTAGCGACGTCTGCGACCGCCAACGCGTTCGACGCGGGCTCAGTGGTGAGTCGTCGTCGGCGGGACAGGGCTCGACAACTGTCCGGCGCTCATAGAGCGCCGCTACAGCGAGAACCGCGGCGCGATCCGCCACCTGTGAATAAGTATTTCACTGCGTACGCACAATTCAGATTGAGCGCTTCGCCGATTGGCGTACAAAAAGAGAGCCGGGCCGTTGACGCGACCCGGCTCAATGATTGGCGGCCGTTTAGGCTGCCTTTTGTTCGACCTGAGCGGTCTTGGCCTTGCGGCTGAGACCGCTTCTTTTTTCGGACTTACGGACGTAACCGCACGCTTCGTAAAGCGAGCTGTCATCGCCGTGGTCGGGATCACCCTTGATGGCATTCACCACCAGGGAGAGCGCGTGCATTGTCTTGGCGTCGGTATCAGTGCGTGCGTTCTGCGCGACCATTAGCTGGTCGGTGGCAGCCCGGAGAGCCTGCCGCGCATCGAGCGACTCCTGCACCTTCGCTTTGAACTCAACCAGCGTCATCCCGCCGAACGACTTGCCAGGCGCGAGGTTTTCCCACGCCTGCACTGCCCGGCCGAGCCTATCTGCGATTTCGGTTGATGCTTTGATCTTGATCACCCCCTTTCTTTAGGCGCGATGCATCTACACACCGCACCAACATCTTCAATAAAGGGAAGGCGCAACTCGCGCAAGGATGAAATTGTGACAACCCCAAGATGATGTGGACCCATTCAAGCGGCTCCGCGATCCATAGTATTCGTAAATAGCTATGTATCTTGCGTGTTGCGTCTGTGTTGTGACAGTGGGCATCAAGCTGGGCTGTCGAGTTGCGCATTGAGACGGGTAAAAGACGACTTGGGAAACGCCGCTCTCGCAGCCGCAAGCGCTTCACCTGAATGCGGAAGTCGGTCGAGCAATTTGAGAACGCTTCTCTTGGTTCGGGAACTCCGGCTTCCTTGAAGACGGGCCGCGCTCTTCGCCCGCAGAAAAGCACCGGCAGCGTCGAGAAACCCTGCGTCCGATCAGAGACGTCAACATCCGGAGGGAAGATCCACGTCATCCGGAGCGGGGAAGCTGTTCACCGCAACCGGAGTGCAAAGTTTCGGGTGCCACTAACGAGCGAATGACTCCAGCGGGGTTTCCCGCGGACATCGATGCTCGGCGGCACGCCTGACGTGCGCCTGCTCTCTTCCCTTGCCTCCCTCGCCATAGTAGCGTTCGCCGGGTTGAGGACGAGCACCGATCATCTCCGATGACCAGGGTCGAAGCACAATCGCCGAGTTCGGAGAGGGTTTTAGGCGTTAGCTTCTTTAACGGCACCGCTGCAGATGCTCTCGAGCGACTACGCACGGCCGGCGGGCTGATGGTCGCGCCTGCATCGCCAGCTCTGCTGAATCTGAAGTTCGACGAGGGCTATCGGCGAGCCCTTCGGCAGGCTGATATCGCGCTCCCTGATAGCGCTCTGCTCACCGCGCTTTGGAAGCTGCGGGCTGGACGAACGGTCCGCAAGGTCTCTGGTCTGGCGTATCTCAAGGCTCTGCTCGCGAGTCGCGAGATCGATTCACCTGGAGATGCCGCGTTCGTCGTCCGTTCTCAAGAAGAGAAAGAGAAGGCGCGGTCGTATCTGACGGGTGCGGGAGCGTCCGTTCCTGATGACGCATTTTTTGTCATCGCCGACGACGGGACAGGTGAGGGGGAAAACCACGCGCTGCTGTTGAAGCTTGAGGAACGCCGCCCGCGTCACGTGATTATCGCGTTGCGCAGCGGTGGGCAGGAGAAGCTCGGCCTCTACCTTCGCGAGTATCTTCTCTACCGCCCGTGTATTCATTGCGTCGGCGCTGCCCTCGGATTTTTGACCGGCGCCGAAGGAGCGATCCCCCCGTGGGCCGAGCAACATCAGCTCGGCTGGCTGGCACGCCTTTTCGCGCAGCCGAAAATGATCCTCCCGCGGATCGGCATCGCCGCCACAATCGCCGGCATGGTGTTCAAGTACGGCTCCGAGCTACCGCCCCTACGGACGAGATGGAGCGATTTGTGAGAGGGAATGGCGAAAGGGAAAAGGCGAAAGTTTCGTGAACGATCTCGAACAGCGGACAAAGAACTTCGCTCTCGAGGTGATCCGGTTCAGTCGGTCCCTTCCGAAGACGCGCGAGGCGGACGTGATCGCGCGGCAGCTGTTACGATCAGCGACTTCGGTTGGCGCGAACTATCGTGAGGCGCAGCGTGGTGTCTCGCGTCGGGACTTTAAGAACAAGATCGGCACCGTTGAGAAAGAAGCCGCGGAAACGCAATACTGGCTGGAGCTAATCATCGGATCGAGTATTCAGTCCGGCGAAGAGGCAAGACACCTGCACCAGGAATCGACTGAACTCCTCGCTATCTTCACGACGATCGGCAAGAAGCTGCGCGACTGAGCGTCCCAGTTTCTACTTCCGCCCTTCCACTTTTCACTCCCTGCGATCTGAGCGCCGCACTTTGACCTTTCGACTTTTCACTTCTCACTTTTTGCCATGGGCTCATAGCGCCGCACTTTGACCTTTCGACTTTTCACTTCTCACTTTTTGCCATGATCGTATTGGGGTTAAACGCCTACCACGGCGACTCAGCGGCCTGTGTGTTCGAGGACGGGAAGCTCGTCGCGGCAGCGGAGGAGGAGCGCTTCCGCCGGATCAAACATTGGGCTGGGTTGCCGACGGAAGCCGTGCAGTACTGCCTGCGCGAAGCGGGAGCGAAGATCGACGACGTGGAGCACATCGCGATCAACCGTAAGCCGGGCGTGAACAACCTGCGCCGGCTGCAG
>DATHXZ010000106.1:0-1943 GCA_035459405.1 Chthoniobacterales bacterium | reverse complement strand
CGTTGCCGTGTGGATGAACTCGACGGCAGCGGCGAGCTTGTGGTGCCGCGCGCCCGCATAATCGAGCAGGCGCGCGCAGGCGAGCGTGAGCATCGGCCGCATCCGTTTGCCCCCGCCGGCAATAAGATGCCCCGCAAGCTCCGGAATCAGCGCCACGTCGCTTTGCATCCGGTCAAGGATGACGCTGTTCACGTGGTTGAGGTCGGACGCGACCAGCTGAATCATCGGATTGAGCGAAGGCGCCCGCTTCGGCTGGAGCTGGTGGATGGCAGTCACGGTGCTGGCGATGTGCGCTCACGTGCGTGCAAAGGCAAGCGCCCGCAGATCACCCGCAGAGCGGAAGCCTCAGCCGCGCGAGGAGGCCGCCGAGATCCTCGCTTTCTTCCAGGTGGACCGATCCGCCGTAAATTTGCGCAACGTCACGGACGATCGCGAGACCCAGGCCTGTCCCGGGCTTGCCGGTATCGAGCCGCGCGCCGCGCGCGAATATCGTGACGCGTTCGGATTCGGGAATGCCGGTGCCGTCATCCTCCACGTCGATTTCGACGCATTCCGGCGTGGTCGTGACGGTAACGAAGACCCGTCCACCGCCATATTTGGCAGCATTCTCGATGAGATTCCCGACCATTTCGTCGAGATCCTGCCGCTCGACCCGGACTGCCGCTTGCTTGTCTCCAGCAAGATCAATTGTGACGTTTTCATACATCCGGGTCACGGCGCGCTCGACCGCCTGGAGCGACCGCCAGACCTCCGCTCGCGCCTGCGCGCTTGCACGCCGCCCGATGGCGCGGGCACGCGCCAGATGGTGATCGACTTGCCTGCGCATGGTGGTCGCTTCGCGGCAGACGAGGTCGGGAAGGTCGGGGCTCTTCGCTGTTGCCGCGTTGGTGATCACGGTGAGCGGGGTCTTGAGCGCGTGCGCGAGGTTCCCCGCGTGGCGCCGCGCCTCTTCCGCCTGCACCTCGTTGTGGACGAGAAGCGCGTTCAGCTCTTCGACCAGCGGTTCGATCTCGGCAGGGAAGCGCTCTTCGACGCGCGCTTTTTCGCCCGAGCGGATCGAGGCAATCGCCTGCCGCACGCGGCGCAGCGGCCAGAGGCCGTAGAAAGCCTGCAGCGCGGCCAGCACCATCAGTCCAAGCCCGAGAACCGCGAAGGAGCGAATCAGCGTCGTCCGAAGAACGCTGATCTGGGCATCGAGCTCCGCTCGGGATTGGGCGACCTGGAAACGCCAGCGGAGCGGGGAGCCTGGAATATGGGCATCGCGCTCCACCACTCGAAGCGTCTCACCTTCAAATTCGGTGCTGTTATACTCGTGAACGTCAAAATCGTTGTGGCCGCCTCCCACGCGCAGCCGGCGGTCCCACAGCGATCGGGAAGGGAAATCAAGGTCCGGATTGCCTGCCGCTCCCGCAGCGCGCACCGCGCTTATCTGGAAATAGACCCCAGAATATGGCTCGAGGAATCGCTGGTCGGCCGGCGGACGGTTGAGATAGGCCTCCCCTTCAGGCCCGATCTCGGCCGAAGCGATGAGAGCCGTCAGAACGTAATCAAGCTGAGCGTCGAAATTGCGTTCGATGGCATTGGTGAGCACACGATCGAGCGCGTACCCGCCGACACTGAGCAGGATCACGATCCAGAGCGTCGAAACGATGATCATCCGCCGGGTCAGCGACCCGGTAGACCTGCGTCGCTTTTGGCCGGGTTTGGCGCGCAGCCTCGGAAACGGGAAAGCGGCCGTCATCTGCCGGTCCGCGGCGGGGTCACCGCGCCGGATCTTCCAGCGAGTAGCCAAGGCCCCGGATGGTGGTGATCACGTCCTGCCCGAGCTTCTTGCGGATGCGCGTGACGAAAACCTCGATCGTGTTGGAGTCGCGGTCGAAGTCTTGATCGTAGATATGCTCGATAAGCTCGGTCCGTGACACGACCTTGCCTTTGTGATGCAT
>DATHXZ010000105.1:0-4034 GCA_035459405.1 Chthoniobacterales bacterium | reverse complement strand
ATCAACGAAGCGCGCATCAAAGTGGCGCAGGCGGATCGCGATGGGCAGATCGGCGCGTCGGAGGCGCAGCGCGACCAGCGCATCCAGGTGTCCAATGCCAACGCGGAAGCGACACGTGGTGAAAACCTTGCCGCAGTGGAGATTGCGAACTCGAACGCGGGCCGGCGGAGCAACGAAGCTGAAGCCGAGCGCCTTGCGAACGCCGCCGAGCGGGTAGCGAAGGCAAAGGCGTTGCAGGAAGCGTATTCGTTTGAACAACAGGCTGAGGCGCAGCGCGCCGAGCGCGATAAGGCTTCGCAATACGCGGACGTTGTCGTGCCGGCGGAGATTTCGCGTCAGCGCTTGCTCGTCGAAGCGGAAGCCAGTGCGGAGCAGACGCGCCGCCTGCAAAAAGGCGCGGCCGATGGCCAGCGCGAGATCAAACAGGCCGAGGCCGATGGATTGCTCTTCGTCCGCCGTGCGGAAGCGGAAGGCACGAAGGCTCGCCTGCTCGCCGAAGCGGAAGGTGCACAGGCAATCCTGACGAAGAAAGCAGAGGGGTTCCGCGAGTTGATCGAGACGTGCGGCGGCGCGCCCGGCGCGCAGAATATGCTCATCACCGAGCAGCTGCCGACGCTCGTGCGTGAGCAGGTGAACGCGATCTCGAACCTCAAGATCGACAAGGTAACTGTCTGGGATGGCGGCAAAGGCGCGAACGGGAAAAGCGGCACGGCCGATTTCCTCAGCGGCATGATCAGCGCGCTCCCGCCGTTGCACGAGCTCGCGCGCAACGCTGGTCTCGATCTGCCGACGTACCTCGGCGAGCTACAGAAGCAGGTCGCGAGCTCGAACGGCGACGGTGCCAAACCGGCCGCGGCGCCTGTCGAGACGAATGGCGCGGCGAATCGCGGCGGCGTTCCGGCCTAGCGCACACGGTCGTTGCAACGCCGATCCACCGAGATGGACCGCGAGAGTGAAGCGGCCGCTGCTGCTCAGCTCGAGCAGATCGGCCGTTATCACATGCCGTTCGGGATGTTCGGACCCAAGAACTACCCTCCGAAAGGCGTGCCGATCTACGATCTGCCGGCCGAGTATCTCGCGTGGTTTGCGGTCAACGGATTCCCGGACGGGAAGCTCGGCCAGCTGCTGCGTGTCGTCTATCAGACGAAGGCCGACGGGTGTGACTTCGTTTTCGATGGTCTTCGCCGAAAGGCAGGCGGTCGATACAAGCTGCGCGAGAAGGCGAAACGCGATTGGCAGTTCGAGTGACGCCGGTCAGGGCGCAGCGTCGCGTCGCGCAGCGCCCGGCGAATTGAACGTCCGCATAGCGCAATGCTATATTCCGGGCGCAATGTTTCTCCCGAATCAGAAAGTCGTTTGCGTCGACGGTAAGTTCCCGCTCGGGATCGAGCAGCTGTATTCGGAACTGCCGAAGGAGGGCGTCACCTACACCATTCGCGACATCGTTCCTGGCATTGGCTTGACCGGCGAAGAAGGCGAGACGGCTGTTTACCTGTGCGAAATCACGGGCCCGCTGAATGCGCATGGAATAGAGCGCGGGTTCCGCGCCGATCGTTTCGCGCCGCTTCAAACCACCGAGGATGAGGTCGAAGAAGAGATCTCGATCGGCATGCCGCAGCTGGTGCCAGCCTGAGGCTGTGATGGTTTGCCGGTCGGCTTAGCCCTGGCTGCTTTCGTCCCGCTGCAACCGGGGCTGCGCACCGGCGAGTCCCAGCCGTTCGGCATCCGAGCGCAACGCGGCGATGACTCCATCGATCAGCTCCTCCAGCGGAAGCCCGAGCTCGGCGGCGCCGCGCGTGATATCGTCGCGGTTCACCGCGCGCGCGAATGCCTTGTCTTTCATCTTCTTCTTCACCGACGCGACGTCGACTTCGTGGATGCTCTTGTTGGGGCGCACTCTGGCGACGGCCATGGCGAAGCCGCTGAGCTCGTCCACAGCGTAAAGCGTGCGCTCCATCGACGTGTCGCGTGTGACGCCGGAGTAATCCGCGTGCGAAAGAATCGCGCGACAGATTTCTTCGCTCCACCCTTGCTCGCGCAGCCACGCGACGCCGACGAACGGATGACCGTCGGTCGGGCTTTGCTCCTGGTTCGGGTGCCGCTCGTAATCCATGTCATGCAAGAGCCCGACAGCTTCCCAGAGGTCAGCGTCCGCGCCGTTCCGCTGCGCGAAGAAGCGCATTGAATCCGCAACCGCGTAGCAATGTTTCCGCAGACTGTCGGATTGCACCCAGTCGTGCAGGATGGCAGAGGCGCGGTCTGTCAGGGTGTGCATATCAGGGCTCATGTAGCGCGGTGGTTCGGAGGCGGTCGATTCCGCCGCTCCACGGCCACACTCGTCGGAACTCGCGATTAATTCGCCCTCCGATTGCATTAGGGATGTCGTTGCTCTGGAGCGGCGTCTTGGAACCGTTGACAGCTCGAATTTGAACAGGCGACTCCGAAAGCCCGCTGCTCATCAGGCGCCGATGTTCGGAGCCGCAGAGCGAGCGGCATTCGGAGGGAAGGTAAAGCTTGCCGTTTGGCCGCGGAATCTCTGTCGGGATGATTACGTGATAGTCCTCCGCGCTGGGCACGAGCCACACGGTCACCTGATGACCGTTGGCCGAGACCTCAACAGGCTGTACTGTTAGGTCCGGTGGATCGATATTGGCCATGAGGCGCATGCGTAGTGCGATGGGCCCTCTCACGGGCGGCAGCGACACCTTCAGTTTCGCTTGCTTCTTTCCCGTCCACCTGAAGGCACTGTCGCTGCCGGCCCAGCCGCTACGCGCGAAGCGGCGGAAATCACCTGCTGCGCCACAGCGAACAACCGTCTCAAAGCTATAGGCGGTTCCGCGACCAGCCTTGTCCCCTTCTGTGCAGCTGCCAAATGCGGCGAACAGTAACGCCGTCATGAGGGCAGCAACCGGCCGACGGCTTGCGGCGCTTGTGTGCCGTTTCACCCTCGCGCTACCCAGTGCCAGAGCGACGTCGTCACTGCCGCAAGTTTCGCGGCGTTCTTCATGGTGCGGATGGCGAAGGTGACGTTGATGATCTCTTAGTCACCACAGCGTGCTCCAGGAAGCGCTGGAAGGCCGCCATGGCCACGCGAGTTCACCCCAGCCATGACCCCAGGCTGAGCCTGTTCGAGACGATCATGCCCGCGATGAACCAGGAGAGGTCGCGCTCGTGCGCGATCAGCAGGTGCGCGGCGCGCATCAGCATCGGGTAAATGGGAAAGAACGCGGCATTTGATTCCCGCCCCGGGATGAACTGGTAGCCATGCTTCGCAATGTGCTGGTACCAACCCGCATCCCAACGCGACCAGATATTCACCAGCGGATAAACCTCGACCGAGAGAACTGCCGCCGCAGTGACGGTGCCACGGGTCGAATCTGCCCATCGGCTTTGATCTCCCAGCAGTTTGGTGTGGCGGGCAGGTTTTGAAGGATGCAGAGCGAGCCAGCCGATCAGCGTCAGTGCAAGACGGGTGATGCGAGATGGAACAACGATGTCGCGAAACTGCCACGATCGAACCAAGCGCCGCGAGACGCGCACGGCATGACCTTCTTGCGCTGCACCAAGGGCAGCGGAGCGCTTGGCGTATTCCAAATCAGCAGCGGCGCGTCGACTTGAACGAATCCAAGCGCGAACAGGCGGCGCCCGGGATCAAGGTAACCAGCGCGCATTTGGTGTGGGCCGCCGGATGCTGATTGCGCAACGGATGTGGGTCAAGCGCACGCCGCAGTCGGCGGAAGCGCTATCGCATCCAATGGCCGTTCGCGAGCAGGACGGTGCAGAAGGACAGGACTGTGAATGAACACGCAAGCAGCGGTTCGAATGTCCATTCTAAGCGTTTCGTCAGCGCGGCAAGAACAATGTACATCGGGAGCACGACACTGAGCGATCGCGCGATGCTCGGCAGCGCCGGCGAACACGCATAGATTGCGATCAGCGCACCGGCGTAAAGCAGGTAACTCGGCCGCACCTTCAAGAAGATTCCCGCGCAGCACAAGGCCACTGCAGCCCCGATCATTAGCAAAGTGAATGCG
>DATHXZ010000104.1:0-2008 GCA_035459405.1 Chthoniobacterales bacterium | reverse complement strand
GGCTGCGGTCGACATCGATCTCTGTGCCGAACCCGCTTACAGCGATGCCGCGAATATCGGATGAGCTGCGCAGCTGGTGCATCAGCTCGTTGCCGTGCGCGTCAGGCAGTCCGAGATCGCTGATGACGAGATCGAATCGCTTGTCTCTCGCCATCTGCAAAGCTTCAGCCGCTGTGGTCGCCGATTCGACCGAGTGGCCCCATGCAGCGACGAGCCGTGACAGGGTGCGACGCGTGTCGTCGTGGTCTTCAACGAGGAGAATGCGGAGCGGAGGCGCGGGGCGCTGGATTGTCACCGCGGGCTCACCGCCGTTCGTCTGGCGGCGCTGTGTCGTCGGCAGCTCGACAGTAAAGGTGCTCCCTTTGTCGCGTCCGCCGCTGCGCGCACTCAGGTTGCCTCCGTGTGCTTCCACCAGCGCTTTCGAGAGAGCGAGACCAAGCCCAAGGCCGCCGTACCGCCGGCTGATTGTTTCATTGCCCTGGCCGAACGGCTCGAAGATCCGGACGAGCGCATCAGGCTCGATGCCGATGCCGTTATCGCTGATCGCGACGTTGATGAAGGCCGCATCGCCATAGCTGCGGAGGGCGATCTCTCCACCGGGCGGGGTGAACTTCACCGCGTTCTGCAGGAGGTTCCAGAACGCCTGCAACAACCGCGCGCCGTCGCCCGCGACGTGATGACTCGGCGCCTGCAGCTCGAGCGACACGTGGAGCTGCTTTTTGGTTACGTCGTTCTGGCAGATCCGCACGGCGTCGCGTAGCACCGCGTCGACCGCAACCACCTGGCGATCCATCGCGAGCTTTCCTTTGCTGATCTTCGTGATGTCGAGCAGGTCGTCGATCAGGCGCGCCTCCAGCTCGACGTTGCGGCGGATCAGCTCGACAGCGTCGCCTACATCGCCAGGCAAATCTGTGCGCGCATTCAGTTCGAGGATCGTGGCGAGGACAGGCGTGAGCGGTGTACGCAGCTCGTGTGAGAGGACGGCTATGAAGTGGTCTTTCGCGCGGTTGGCCGCTTGCGCCGCTTCCTGCGCGTGGACCAGCTCAGTGATGTCTGTGTTCGTGCCGAACCACAGGGTGAGGTTCCCGTTCGCATCACGGAGTGGGTTGGCGCGGGAAAGGTGAATGCGATACGCACCGTCGTGACGCCGCAGCGGAAACGTGTCCTGCCACGGCTGTTCGGCCGCCAGGGCTCCTTTCCAGGTCTGAACGATGCGCGGCAACTCATTCGGATCGTGGACGCTTTGCCAGCCCCAGCCCTCCATCTGCTGCGCTGTGGTGCCGGTGAAATCATACCAGCGCTGGTTGTACCAAAAGATCCACCCGTCAGGCTTCGCCATCCACGCGAGCTGCGGGATCGAGTCGGCGAGCTGGCGGAACTGCGACTCGCTCTCGAGCAGCGCGGCTTCGTTCTCCTTCCGATCGGTGATGTCGACGTAGGTGCCGATGCAGGTGAGGGCCACGCGGTCCGCACCTGATCCTTCGAACAACGCGCGGCCACGCACGCGGATCCACCGTAGCGCCCCATCAGTGCGGACGATGCGTTCCTCTACCTCGAACTCATCGCACTCGGATACTGGGTCGAGGGCCCGTCCGACTGCCTGCATCACGTGCTCGCGATCTGCCGGATGGAAATGCGACCGGACCAACGAAAAGGTGAGCGCCGCGTCCGCCGGCCAGCCATACATCTCCCGCCCGGACTCGTTCACAACCACGGCATCGGTGCGCAGGTCGATCTCAAACGTGCCCATCTTCGCGATCGCAACCGCGAGTTTGAAGCGCTCTTCGCTGCGGCGGAGCTGCTCGTTTGTTCGGAGCAGCTCCTCAGTGCGGCGCACGATCTCCGCCTCGAGCTCCGTCGGCGCGCTGTGCTCGCCCGGCCCTGCAGCGGACGGGATGCCGGCGCGCTGCCCTTCGATGAACGGCGTAACGTCGTCAACTCGATGCACGATGAACGCCAGCTCGCCGTTCGGCCCGAAAACCGGCGAGTTCATCGGGCTCCAGTAGCG
>DATHXZ010000103.1:0-1797 GCA_035459405.1 Chthoniobacterales bacterium | reverse complement strand
CGGCTGAATGGCAGAAGAGCGAGCGCCACGCTGCCGATCCCGATGACCGCGGCGAAAGCGCGCGACAACGCCCGGCCATGCAAGCCGAGACGCGACTGAATTCCAATTCTGTTCAGTCGCCGAATTGTGTCTTCCGTTGTGTTGCCAGGCAAGGACATCAATCCGTTGCTTGTGGCAGTGCCAGCCGCGGGAGCAGCTGAAACGTGTAGCCGCACGGCACCGAGCGGCTACGATGCAGTCGCGTGACGGAGCAAGCGCCGACAGTCGGTAAGTCGCAGAAGCAAGCCCACCTGCCACTCTACACGCGAGTGCTGATCGGCGTCGCAGCAGGCGCGGCGCTTGGCGTCCTCTTCGGCACCCAGCCGTATCTGCTCGGTTTGCGCAACGAGGATCTCGGCCAGCTCGGCATGCTCGTGATCCGCCTGCTCAAGGCACTCGCCGTGCCGCTGATTTTCTTCGCAATCCTCGATGCCTTTCTTCGCGTCCACATCTCGGCGCGACAAGGCGGATGGCTGATTCTCATCTGCCTCTTCAACGTCTCGGTCGCATTCGCGATCGGTCTGACGTTGATGAACTGGCTGCGGCCGGGCGAGCAGTGGCGCGGCCGGCTCGAACAGATCGGCGGGTATGTCCAACAGGTGAACCCTTCGCACGCAGCTCCGAACCAGCCGCCGGCCGGAGCAACGCTCGACCCGCTGAAGAACATCGCCGGCTACGTTCCGGAAAGCTTCGTCGAGCCGTTTGCTAAGAACAACGTCATCACCGTCGTGCTCCTCGGATTGCTCGGCGGAGCAGCGTTGCGCCGCGTGCGGCAGAGCTACGGATCCGAGCACCGGGGCGAAGGGTTCGCCGTCGTCGAGCGCGTCGTGGAAGGCATCTTCCAGGCGCTCGTCCAGATGTTGCAGTGGATCGTGCTACTCGTGCCGTTCGCAGTCTTCGGAGTCGTAGCACAAGTGGTCGGCCGATCCGGGCTCGGGGTGTTTCAAGCGCTCGGCGCGTTTCTCGGAATCATCCTGCTCGGGCTGGGCATCCACAGCCTGATTTACTACCCGTTAGTCGCGTGGTTTGCTGGCCGCAAATCGCCGCGACTTTACCTTGGCGGAGGCGCCGACGCGATCGTTACCGCGCTCTCCACGAACAGCAGCCTCGCGACTGTTCCGGTAACGCTCCGCTGTTTGACGGAGAAGATCGGCGTGTCGGATGCTTCAGCTCGCCTTTCCTCGTGCGTCGGGACAAATCTGAACAACGACGGGATCACACTCTACGAGGCGATGGCGGCGCTGTTTCTGGCGCAGGCCTACGGATTCGACCTCGGCGTTGGCCAGCAGGCGGTCGTCGTCCTCGCATCGTTGATGGCGGCGATCGGCATGACCGGCATTCCTGAAGCCGGATTAATCGTGTTGCCGCTCGTGCTGACGGCCGCCGGCTTGCCCGACGAGCTGATCGCCGTCGCGATCCCATTGATTCTGCCTGTCGACTGGATCATCGCCCGTGCACGATCGGGTGTGAACGTCATGAGCGACATGCTTGTGGCGATCCTGCTCGATCGCACTGCACGCAAATAGGCGCGCCCGTCAGTCGCTCACCTTCCAGCCGTGCTGCTCCCAGAACTGCCGCGCCGCGCCACGCTCCGCGTAGAACATGTTGCGCTCAGCATTCTTGATGTTCGCGATGTTCTTCGGGTACGAGGCGCGCGGCAGAAGGCATTTGCCGTCGCCGGTGTATTGCCACATGTGCCACCGGCTCCAGGGCGACATGTCGCCCGGCACGCGACCGTAATTCGCCACCCATAACCAG
>DATHXZ010000102.1:0-7110 GCA_035459405.1 Chthoniobacterales bacterium | reverse complement strand
GCGGGCCGGTTCGCGTTGTGCTGCCGCCTCTGGCGAGAACTGCGTTGCGAGCTCCATCGCAACTGTGCTGTCAGGCTCAAACCCGGGACTCACTTCCATCAAGCGCTGGAAGCTGCGGCCGAGCAATCCGGCGCCGATTAGCAGCATCAAAGTGAGCGCCACCTGTGCGATGACCAGCGAACTGCGAACACGTGAGTTCGAACGACTCGTCAACTTTGCCCGTCCACGACTCTGGAGATCATCTTGCAGCTGCCGCGGCGAAAAACTGAATGCTGGAAGGAGTCCCAGCCCTAGGCCGAGGAGCGCGGAGATGCTAATGGTGAACAGGAGCACTGTCGCGTTCACGCCGATCTGCCCTACACGCGGGAGGTTGCCGTGGTATGCGCCAAGAATGAGATCGACGCCCCAGAACGCGAAAGCGACGCCAAGCGCCGCGGCGACAAGGGTGAGCAATGTTGTCTCCGCGATGAACTGGCGCGCGAGCCGCCAGCGGGAAGCGCCCAGCGCGGCGCGGACCGCGATCTGGTGACGAAGCGCGAGTGCGCGCGCGAGGAGAAGATTCGCGACATTCGAACAGGAGATCAGGAGCAAAAGGCCGACCGCGCCGCCGACGACGAGAAGGACGCTTCGCAGATCGCGCACGAAGCGTTCGCGCAGCGGCGTGAGACCAAAACCCACCGCATCTGTGCTGGCTCCATGCTCGCGCTTCAGTTGCTGGCCGATCGCAAGCGCGTCGGCAGCGGCTTGCTCGAGGGTTACTCCTGCTCTCAGTCGGCCGGCGACACGCCAGTTATGCGCCGTCCGCGAGGGCACAGGCGGATAGATCTCCGCTGGAGTCCAGACGTCGATCCCGGGCGGGAATTCCGCTTCGGCCGGCAAAACTCCGATGACAGCGAAGGTGCGGTTCTGCAAGCGGACGATCGTGCCGTCGAGAACCTGTCGTTCGCCGAGGAAGCGCTTCCAAAATCCGAAACTGACGACCGCCACCTGCTTGTCCTCCGCGACGACTTCGGGTGAAAACGTGCGACCGAGGAGCGGTTGCACGCCGAGCACGCGGAAGAAATCTGCTGATGCGATGCAGACGTTCGTTCGTACTGGTTCGCTGCCCCCGACCACCGCTTGGGGTCCGCTGCCGTACCGCGCGAGCGCTTCGAACGTTTTGCTGCGCTGGCGCAGGTCGTCGAAGTTCGGATCGGCGAACGACATCCCCCGGCCCTGTTCGCTCAGCTCACGCACCTCGACGATGCGCTCCTGCTGCGGGAATGGAAGCGGCCGCAGCAGCACCGCATCAACCACGCTGAAGATGGCGGTCGAAGCGCCGATTCCGAGCGCGAGCGTGATGATGGCGACCGCGGTGAAGCCCGGCTTCTTGACTAGCGAACGTGTTGCGTAACGAATGTCATCGATCATGTCTGCTGCTTGTTAAAAGGCCTGTCATTCTAAGCGGAGTGAAGCGGAGTCGAAGAATCCCATGGCATGCCTTCCGTAACGCAGCGGGATTCCTCGACTTCCCCCGGAATGACAATGCTGACGCGCTGCTATTCATATCGAAGCGCGACCATCGGATCGACGCGCATCGCGCGGCGCGCCGGGATGTAACTGGCGAGCAACGCCGCGCCACCAAGCACGAAGACGACCAGCGCGTATGTCGCGATGTCCGCCGCGCCGACGCCATACAGAAGCGACTTCAACAATCGTGTGCCCGCGAACGATGCGACCAGCCCGATGATCAGGCCAATGACCACGAGCGTGAGACTCTGCCGGAGGATCATGCCGAGCATGTCCGTGCGCTGCGCACCCAGCGCCATGCGGATGCCGATCTCGCGCGTACGTTGCGCAACGCTGTAAGCGATCACGCCGTAGATACCAATCGCGGCGAGCGTCAGCGCGAGACCCGCGAAGACGCCGAGCAGCATCATATTGAAGGCCGGTTGGGCGAGCTGATTCGAGACCAGCGTCTCCATCGCTCGCAGCGGCGGCACAAAGAGATCCTTATCGCTCTGATCGACCGCGTGTCTCACCGCCGCGTCCAGTCCGGCAGCTCTTGAAGCCGAGGTACGCAGGACGTAATCCAGGCCGCCCACTGGTTGTTGTGAAAACGGGACGTAGAACTCAGCCCGCGGCGGCTTGGCCAGCGCTTCATGGCGCGAGTCATTGACTACGCCGATGATTTCTCGCCGGGGCGGCACCCTGCTGCCGTCTCCATCGATGCGAATCCATTGGCCGACCGGGTCGCGTCCAGGGAAAAACTTCCGCGCCAACGCGTCATTGATGACGAGAACGGGGGGCGACTTCTCCGTGTCGGCTTCACCAAACACCCGGCCTCTCAGCACTGGAATCGTCATGGCCCGAAAGTAATCCCCGGCCACGACGAGATGACCCGCATCGGGATGACTGCCGGGGCCTCCCTCGACCATCCCGCTGGCGATGAACGATGATGCGTTGCCGACGCCGCTGAGTGGCAATGGGCTCACTGCGCCGGCTGACTCGACGCCCGGCAGCGCCGATAATTTCTGCAGGATTTGTCCGTGCGTGCGGAGTTGCTGCTCGATCTCCGGGTATCGCACCCTCGGCAGCGAGATCGAGGTCGTCATCAGGCGCTCGGGATCGAACCCTGGACTCGTCGCGCGCAGATTAAAGAAGCTTTTGATCAGAAGCCCCGCGCTCGCCAGCAAAAGAAGCGAGAGGGAAACTTGGGACACGATGAGGAAGGCCCGCGCGCCTTGCAGACCGCCGGTCGATCCCTTGGCGCCGTGCTGGAGCGCTTCGTTCACACTCGGTCGCGACACCTGGAGCGCGGGGATGAACCCGGCGAGGAGCGTGCTCACCAACCCAAGCGCAAAGGTAAACGCAGCCACGCCTGGATTGACCCGAATCTCAGCCAGGTGTGGCAGCCCTCGCGGTCGCATCAGATTGAGAAGATCCACACCCCACCATGCGAGGAGAAGACCCGCTCCGGCACCCGCCATCGCGAGCAACAGACTTTCGCAGAGCAATTGCCGGATGATGCGTCCGCGGCTTGCCCCAAGCGCCGTTCTGATGGCGATCTCGCGGTTGCGCGCCGCTGCGCGGGCGAGAAGGAGGTTGGCGACATTCGCGCACGCGATCAGGAGAACGAGCGCCACAGCACCGAGCAGAATCAACAGCGCCGGGCGGACATCGCCGACGACATCGGAATGCAATTTTATGACCGCGGTCGAGAGGCGATTCGCATTCGTGCTGGGATATTCGCGGGCGAGGCGGGACGCGATCGCGCTCGTCTCGGCCTCTGCCTGACGGATCGACACGCCCGGCTTCAGCCGCCCGACGACCCTCACGGAATGTCCTCCCCGGTTCTGCAGCTGCGCCGCGGGCAGGTATTCCAACGGCGCGAGGTAGTCGATCCGTTCCTGATCGACCGGAAATTTCCACCCTGGCGGCATCACGCCGATCACCGTGAGGCGGCGGCCGGAAAGTGTGATTTCCCGACCGATCACGTTTTGATCTGCTCCAAATCCACGCTGCCAAAAAGCGTGACTGAGCATGATCACATAAGGCGCACCTTCCTTGTGATCGTCTGCCGTATAAGCGCGGCCCAGCAATGGCTGCACTCCGAGCACGCGGAATATCTCTGCGGTGACGGCTACGCCTCGAAGCAGCTGCATTTCGCCCGCACCCGCCAACGGTCCCTCCGTCCATCGATACGCGGCGAGTGCGGAGAAACTCTTGTTGTCGTCGCGCAGGTCCGCGTAGTCGGGGAATGAAAGCGCGTCGCGATTGCCGCCCTCGGTTGGCGACCTGCCCCACACCGTCACGAGCTGATCGGGATCTTGGAACGGCAGCGGCCGCAGCAGGATCGCATCGACGACACTGAAGATCGCGCTGTTCGCGCCAATCCCGAGCGCCAGCGTGATTGCGGCGATGATCGTGAATGCCGGCGTCTTCACCAGCATGCGGAGGGCGTATTTGAGGTCGTTGATCATGGGATTGTGCGCTGTAGCCGCCTCGCTGTGTCGAGGCGCATCGACTTGGGAACACGGCGACATAGCGCCGTGGCTACATCGCTTTCTGGATCAGTCATGACGAAGCGCGACCATCGGATCGACGCGCGCGGCACGATGCGCTGGCAGCAGACATGCGGTCACCGACACGACCGCGAGCAAAGCCGCCGTTCCCGCAAAAGTGGCGACGTGCAGCGCGGGGATGTCGAAGAGAAGGCTCTGCATTGCGCGACCGGCGAGCGCTGCCCCGATCAGGCCGAGCACGGTCCCGGCAGCAAGCAGACGCAGGCCCAACGAGAGGAACTGCCGTGCGATTTGCTGCCGCTGCGCACCAAGCGCCATGCGGATGCCGATCTCGCGCCGCCGCTGCGCGACGGCGAAGCTCAACACGCCATACGTGCCGATGGCGGCGAGGAGCAGTGCGACCCCGGCGAAGATGCCGGCAAGCAGCGCCGGGGACCGACGCGCGATAAGGCTGTCCGCGATGCGCATATCCATCGAGCGAATGTTGTCGATCGCGATCTCGGGGTGCGTTTCGCGGACCAGCTTGCGCAGCGTGTCGGCAAACGCTTCCGGACTCTGGCTCGTGCGCGCGACGACGAAAACGGTGGGCTTACCGTGATGCGCGAAGGGCAGGTAAACCGCCCCCTGCCCCGGAGCTTCCGTGAGCTCTGCCTGTTTTACCGCACCGACCACGCCGACGATCGTGAAGAGTTGCGCGTCCTCCGATTCGTCGCCGGCTGCCAGGCGTTGGCCGACCGCGCCGCCATTCGGCCAGTAGCGCCGCGCGAAATCTTCGTCGACGACGCAAACTCGTTCCGGCCGGGACGAATCCGCTGAAGTGAGGAAGCGGCCTTCGCGCAGCGGAATGCCGAGCGCGCTGAAGTAATCACCGCTGACGCCGTACGAATAATGACTGTGCACGGACTGGCCCGGCGGCGGCACATAGCTCTTCGGTGTGAAAGCCGTTTTGCTGTTGTCTCCGCTGAGAGGAATGTTCGTGATCGTTCCGACAGCGGCGATTCCAGGTTGCTGCCCGATGCGTTCGAGCAGGCGATTGATGATCGCGACGCGATCCTGTTCAAGCCGCCACGTGAGGGTGCATTCGCCGGCGAGAACGTGGTCGGCGCGAAAGCCGGGCGGCACGGCCATCACCTTTTTGAGGCTCAGCGCGAGCAGCCCGGCACCGGCCAGCAACACAAACGCTAGAGCGATCTGCGCAACGATGAAACCGTGGCGAAGACGCTGCGCCGCCCGGCTGACCGTGCCCGTGCGCGATTCCGATTGCAGCGCATTCGCGAGATGGTTGCCAAGATTGAACCAGGCGATCGGCACCGCGATGACGAGTCCCAGGATTACCGCGCCGACCAAGCCGACGAATGCAAGCCAGCCGTCAAATGCGATATGCGCGCCGAGCGGCAGACGATTCGCACCGAGGAGTTGGAGCAAGTCAGTTCCCCATGCGCCGACGATGATGCCGAGCAATCCGCCGCACCCGGTGAGGAGGATGGTTTCCACCATCACCTGCTGCACGACATGCGCTCGGCTCGCACCCATCGATTGACGGATTGCGATTTCCTTGGCGCGGCTGCTCGCGCGGACCAAGAGGAGGTTGATCAGGTTGACGGCGCCCAGAAGGAGGAGAAAAAACACGCCCGCCTGAATCAACCAAAGCGTCGGTCGTATCGAGCGCACGTGATGCGCGTGGAGAGAAACGACCGGCGAGCGAAAGCCAGCTTCGGCCATCATCTTCGCCTGCGGGTTGTCCTTCTCGACCGCCGTGTTGTGCGCGTCGATCTGCGCTTGCGCTTCGGCGATTGTCGCGCCGGGATTCAGACGCGCGATCATCTGAATGGCGCCACCGCCCGAATGCCCTGCGCCGGGCCCGCGCTGCTCCGGGCCGGACTTGTACGTCAGGTAAAGGCGGGCTTCTGAAGACAGAAATCGGAAATCACGCGGTAAGACACCGAGGATCGTCCGCGGGATGCCTCTCACGCGGAGCTCGCGGCCGACGACGTTGGGATCCGAATTGAGGCGCTCGCGCCAGAAGCCGTCGGTCAGGATGACGACTGTGCTGTCATTCGCCATTTCCGCTTCCGTGAACGGACGGCCCATGGCCAACCCGACGCCAAGCGTCGTGAAAAATTCCGAAGACACGCGCAAGATTGGCTCCTGCTGCGTCGAGCTGGGTTCGCCGACGGGCTCGGGACGCGCCATGAAGATCGAGAGGCTCGAGAGAGCCGGGATGTTGCTGCGCCGCTCGAAATAATTGGTGACCGAGGAACCGTCGTTCTCGATGCCGGCATTCGGATAGGTGTTGAAGATCGTGACGAGCCGATCGGCGTCCGGAAAAGGCAGCGGCCGCAGCAGGATGGAATTGATGACGGCGAAGATCGCGAGGTTTGCCCCGAGGCAGATCGCGACCGTGGCGAGGGCGGTTACCGTAAAGCCTGGCGACTTCACCAGCATGCGGAGCGCGTATCGCAGGTCGTTATTCATAATAGCCGGACGCAGCCATGTAGCCGCCGCCCTGCGGGCGGCGCAGCGCAAGCCTCGCGACGTCCAGTCGCGATCGTGCAGAGGCCGGCGCTTCCCACAGGGAAGCGGCTACAGCGCGTATTCGTACGCTGGGTGTCATTCATGTCGTAACGCGACGTTGGGATTGAGAGCGGCTGCTCGTCGCGCGGGGAGATAGGTGGCTGCTGCCGCGACGGCGAGGAGCAGCGAAGTGACGGCGATGAACATCGGAGGATCGGTCGGCTCGACTCCGTGCAACAGGCTGAGCAACACGCGCGAGGCGGCGAATGCAGCACAAACACCCAGCGCAAGGCCGGCGATCGCCAGCGTCAGCCCGTGACGCATGACAAGCGTGACGACGTGGTGGCGCTGCGCGCCGAGTGCCATGCGCACGCCGATCTCGCGCGTGCGTTGCTCGACGAGATACGCGATCACGCCATACAAGCCCACGCAGGCAAGCATGAGCGCGACCGCGGCGAAGATGCCGATGAGCACTGCGTTGAAGCGTCGCTCGCTGAGCGAGACCGCCATGATCTCCGTCATCGTGCGGATCTTGGTCACCGGGATAGCGGGGTCTACCTTCCAGATCGCCTGCTTCAGCTGCGCGACGAGC
>DATHXZ010000101.1:0-15072 GCA_035459405.1 Chthoniobacterales bacterium | reverse complement strand
ATGGCGAGGCGGTTTACGTGCCGCGGTAAAAAGCCGCCGAGCCGTTACGGCTTCGCGTTCTCAAACTCGACCGACTGCAATTCGGCGAATACGGTCCCGATGAACACCTGCGTCTCGATGCGCAGGATGAGGCGATCGATGTCATCGGAGAGCCAGACCGTCGCGCCGCGGAATTTCTTGTGCGCCTGCAACTCGCGACCTTTGCCGATCTTCTTCAGCTGCACGTCAACTTTGATGGCGTCGTACGTTCCCGTCGGGACTGTGATTCGATCGCGGCCGATTACGGTCACAGTCGCGAGATAAGCGGAGGTCGCCGGATAGATCACGATGCGCTGAACAGCGCGGTCGCGCAGCGGCTGCGTGCGCAGGTAGAGCAGGCTAGAGTTCAAGCTCCAGACGTTCGGGAATGTGAAGCGGCGCGTCTTCGACTTCGCTGCGCCATCGCCACGCTCCTCGCGGACGCTGGTCACTCCTTCCTCGGTGAACGCGATGTCAGTCGTAAAGGTTTTCGACCGCACCTGTTCAGTTTCCGCGACGCGGAGTGGTCGCAAGCTGCGTGCATCGGACGTTGCGGTGTGCTTCACGTCATACGCCCACAGCGTGCGCGCGAGTCCTGTTGTCCCGCCGGTGGCATCTAGCCGGAAGCGGCCGTCGCTCGTCTTGCCGAACCGCACATCTCCAGTCGCCGCGGTGACGCCGCCCCAGCCGAAGCGGTAGTGCGCGCGCAATGCGCGCGGTTCGGGAAACGACCCGATTGCGACGGGGCTGACACTCGCCTCCCACTCGGCGGCAACGGCGGAGGACACGGCCATGCCGATGGCTGCGCACATGACAGCGCGGAGGCGGACGCGGAAGATTGATCGAGGCATTGTGGGTTTAGCTTCGTTCGGCGTGAGCCAAAAAAAAAACACACGCGACAACGCCGCGTGTGTTTTTCGAAATGCTCTCGCGACCGATTACGGCTTCTTGGTCGGAGCCGGCGTGGTGGCCGCAGCCGGCGCCGCGGGGGCAGCACCGCCCTTGTTCAGCGCGGCGACAATGTCGTTGGTGAACTCAGCGTTGTCGCGCGAATACATGACGAGCGGCACGCCGTTCAGGCTCATGCCCGACTTGTCGAAGACGAGGTCGAGGTTGTTGGCCTTCACGCGCTCCATCACGATGTCGGTGATTTCCTTCACAATACCTTCGCGCATCCGGAGCGCCTGTTCCTGCAGCTGACGCTCACGCGTCTGGCGGAACTCATTGATCTCGCGTTCCATGTTCTTGATGCTCGTGATCTTCTCGTCGCGCTCCTTGGCCTTCGCCGTCTTCGCGTCAGCGCTCAGGGCCGGCGCTTCGAGCTGCTGGTTCAGCTTGTTGATTTCGTCTAGCGCCTTCTTGTAGGATTCGGCGCGCTCATCGTATTCCTTCTTCGCCGCATTCTTCGCGTCGTTGATCTTCGCTTCAGCGTCCTTGGTTTTGGTGTATTCCTTGAACGCGCGATTCATGTCGACGGTGCCGACTTTCAGTGTGCCTTGCGCAAAGCTCGCGACCGGCAGTGCGATCGCAGCAATGACGGCGGCGGAGACAAGTTTCTTCATATGCGTGTAAACAGGGTGAATCGGAAAGTCGTTAGACTGCGACGGATTGGGTTCGTTCAAAATTGATAGCCGACGTTGAAGTTGATCTTCCCGCCGCCATCATTACCCGCTTTTTGGATCGGGATGCCGTAATCGACACGGATTGGGCCGATGGGCAAGTCCAAACGCAGGCCAACGCCGACGTCCGATGCGAGGTCGTCGGTGCTGAAGTCATAAGCGTCGCGATTCACGAAGCCGGTGTCGTAAAACACAGCCACGCGGATCTTTTCGACGATCGGATAGGTGAGCTCAACGGTCGCGCGCGCCAGGCTGCGGCCGCCGATCGGCTCACCGTCTTCGTCTTTTGGACCGACTTCGCGGAAGTCGAAACCGCGGAGGTCGTTCGTGCCGCCGAGGAAGAGTCGCTCAAAGATCGGTACGCGATCGCCCTCGCCCCACGTGTCGACGCTCCCCACCTGTGCGTTGAGCAGGAGAATCATGTCGTAAGGCAGGTGGAAGTACTGTGCGGCTTCGATGTTGTAGCCGTAAATCTGCGTGCTGCCGCCGAGGAACCCGCCGGCGATGGTCGGCGTGACCGTGACGCGCTGGCCTTTGCGGGTCAGGAAAGGATTGTCACGCGTGTCGAAGACCCAGCTCGCGGTCACCTGGCTCTTTGTGCGTGAGCCTGCCTCGATCCCGAGCTCCTCCGAGACGTCGTTTGGAAGGTCGAAGATGTCGACGTTCTCGAGCCGATACTCGAGGCTAAGCGACATGAACCGGCCGAGCGGTTTTCGCGCAACGACCGAGAAGCCGTAGTTACGCTGGTCGTAGACGGAGCTGAGGAAGTTCGCCTCGCGGTAGAACACTTCGCCGCCGAGCGAGAGACGGCGATCGAGGAAGTATGGCTCGGTCAGGCCGACGATTATGTCCTTACGGCGGGAGCCGTATTGCACGCGCGCGCGGAATTTCTGGCCAGCGCCCGTGAAGTTCGGCCAGTTCATCAAGTCGAAGTTGCCCTGCGCGACCTCCACGAAGCCGACGATCTCGTCGATCGTGCTGAAGCCGGCGCCGAAGTTCAGCGACCCGGTACGCTTCTCTTCCACTTCGACGACTAGATCGCGACGTCCAGGGACGCCGGTATCGTCCGGATAAGTCTCGACCTTCGAGAAGTAGCCGAGGTTATCGAGCCGCTTCTTCGTCGTGTCGACGCGGATGGTGTTGTAGATATCCCCTGGGGCGATCAACACCTCACGGCGGATCACTTTATCCTTGGTGCGTGTGTTGCCTACGATGTTGATGCGCTGCACGAACGAGCGGCTGCCTTCCTCGATCGTGTAGGTCACGTCGATGCGGTTAGGGCCAGATGGCGTGCCCTGCGGCACGATCACGAGGTCGACAAAGCCGCCTGCGCCATAACCGTCAGCGATTGTTTTGGCGTCATCGCGCACAGCTTTCGGGGAATAAACGGCGCCTTCCTTCAGCTTCGTTATTGCGCGCAGTTTCTCTTCCGTCGTTGTCTTGTAACCTTTGAACAGCACGCGGCCGACGGTGTATTTCGCGCCTTCGTTGATCACAATGACCATGTTCATGCGGCCGTCACCGCGCTCACGCCTGACATCATTGATCTCGACGTCCACATACCCCTTGTTCTGGTAGTACTCGCGGACGGCATCGAGGTCCTGCTGGAGCTGGGCTTCATCGAGGCGTCCCGATTTGTCGACGAAGGCGAACATCGTCTTGCCCTTTGTCTTCATTTGCTTTCGCAGGGTGCGATCGCTGAATGCGGTGTTCCCCTCAAATTCCACGCGGCTGATGGTGCCCTTCCTGCCTTCGTTGATCGTGTAGACGACGCGCGAAGTGGCGCGCGCCGCGTTCGTGTCGACACGGAACTGGACATCGACATCGTTGTAGCCTCGCGCGCGATAGGCATCGATGATCTCCTGCCGCGCCTTCGCGAGTGCCGCTTCGTCGACTGGATCGTTGATCTTGAGCTTGATGCGTTTGCGGAGCGACTTCGCGGACATCCGCGTCGCGCCTTCGATCTCGATTTCGTTCACGATCGCGCGGGTCTGGACGGCGACGATGACCTTCACGCCGTCACCCTGCGGCTGGCCAAAGATGCGAACGTTCTGGAGTTGGCCCGTCCTGTAGAGATTGCGGATATCCTGCTCGACGATCGGTTCGGAGTAATTCTGGCCAACCGCGGTGCGCATCTGCGCAAGGATGCGGTCACGGCTGATCGTCTCCGGCCCGGTGTATCGCACTTCGATCGACCGAATCTTAACGCCTTCGCCTTGCTGGGCGGAGGCGGTGAGCGGGCTAAGCAGCGCGAAAACGACCGCGAACAGGATGGACGTCGCGACGCCGCGGAGTGGACCGACAAAATGTTTCATAGCGATAAAAATCCTCGCCCGAGCGTCCCGGGGCGATGCAGGCGGTATTAGTCGGCAAGACCGCAGCATCGTCAAGGCGGGAATTCGGTTGTCGCCCGGGCGAACAGCCGGGGAAGAACGCATCGCCGCGCTCTATTTCAAGAGCTCGTACCAATTATTGCGTCGGCGCGGCTCGTATCCCGCCTCCCGAATCAGCTCCTCGATCTTGCCGGCATCGAGACGGAAGGTCGTGCCCGCGCTGCTAACCACGTTCTCTTCCATCATCACGGAGCCGAAGTCGTTCGCGCCGTACTTCAGCGCCACCTGTCCGATGTCCGGTCCCTGCGTTACCCATGAGCTTTGCAAATTGGGGATGTTATCGAGGAAGATGCGGGCCAGCGCCTGCATCCGGAGATACTCGGCCACGCCGACGCGGCGCTCGACCTTCAGCACAGTGTTCTCCGGCTGGAAGGTCCAGCAGATGAATGCCGTGAACCCGCCGCTCGCGTCCTGCTGCTCGCGGAGGCGGCTCAGGTGCTCGATGCGGTCCTCGATCGTCTCCACATGGCCGAACATCATTGTCGCGCTGGACTTCAGCCCCACCTCGTGGGCGACCTGCATTACCTCCAGCCACGCATTCGTGTCGCACTTGAGCGGTGCAATTCGCTTGCGCACGCGGTCCACGAGGATTTCACCGCCACCGCCCGGGATCGATCCGAGGCCGGCGGCTTTGAATTCCGAGATCACCTGGCGCAGCGGCATCCGGAAGACTTCTGCGAAGTGCTGGAACTCCGGCGGACTGAATCCGTGGATGTTGATGTGCGGATACTTCGCGCGGATGTGCCGCAGCAGGTCCACATACCAGTCGAACTCGAGTTTCGGGTGGTGCCCACCCTGGATCAGAATCTGCACACCACCGGCGGCGCTCAGCTCATCGAGCTTCACGTCGAGTTCGTCGTGCGTGAGCACGTAATGGTCGGCGTCCTTCTCGGTGCGATAGAACGCGCAGAACTTGCAGTAAACGTTGCAGACGTTCGTGTAGTTGATGTTGCGGTCGACGATGTAGGTGACGATCTCTGCGCCGCGGCCGTCGTAGCTGTCGCGCTTGATCAAATCGCGGCGTGCGGTCGCGAAGGCGCCGAGTTCCTGAAGGGGGATGCGGTATAATTCGAGCGCTTCGGCCGGTGAAATGCGTTCGCCAGCGAGCACTTTCTCGTGGAGCGACGACTCTGCGACGGCAACCATGCCGCAATCTAGCTGACGTGTGCCCGGCTGGCCACGCCGATCATCGCGGCGGAGCATCCCTGAGCTTCCAGACGATGATCCGCTCGTGGTTGGTGCGCCAAAGATACGGATACACTGGCGTGCGAACCTCGCCGAAGGTAGCCGCGATCGGCAGCGGCGCGACATAACTTCTCCAACGTTCCAGATGCGGCGCCCATTCCGGCTCGATGGCTTCGCGGATGTTCATCTCGCCGCCGACGATGTAACTGAACTCCTCGTGCTCGAGGCGCTTGAACGCGTCGAGCCATGGCACGACTTCAACCCGCCGGCCGGAGCGAGTCCACTCCGTCGGCAGAACCGCCACTTCGTCGAGCGCGAGGATACGCGCACCTGGCTCTGTGTTCCTCGCAATCCAGTCCACCGCCTCGACCCGGGTGTCGATGTGGGCGGCACGTTCACGGACCTGTCGCGCGCTGGATACCGCGCAAAATGCCGCGAGTACAACGGCACTCCCGATCAGCGCCGGCCGAAAGGCGGCTGGTGGGTTCCACCCTCGCACCATTTGCCGCGGCAATGTGAGTAGCACCGCGGCCGCTATGCAGATGAGCGGGACCAGCGGCAGCAGATTGCGGAAGGGCTGGAAGCTTAGCGGCACCAGCGGGATGAGCATTGCTACCGCAACAGCCAGCCAGGCCGCGGCTGTCGCGCGCGTCGCCGGCCGCATGAGCATCAAAGCGATGCCGGCGAGGCCGGCGGTGACGAGCGGAATGCCAAGTTCCTTGGTCGAGATCGCAGCGCCCCAGTAATTCGGCGGCAGCCGCAACGTCCGATACAGGATCCCCGTGTGCCGCATGTCGTAAGCGATGATGTCCGGGTGCAGAAAGAATGCCGGGTTCGCCGCGAGAGCCGCTGCAACCGCGCAGGCACTGGAGCCGGCGAGGCATAGAAGCTTTTGCGCAACACCGGCAGGCGCCAGCGCGATCGTCAGCGCCACTCCGACGAAGACTGCCCCGACCGAATACTTCGAGCTAAGCGCGAGGCCCGCTGCGATGCCGGCGAATGCTGCCTCCCGCCAGGGGATCCCGGCTTCGTTTGTCCACGCACGGCGGAGTCGTTCTGCAAAGTAGACCGCGAGCAATGCGAACAGCGTGGCCATCGTATCGACGATCACGTTCGAGCTTCGAACGACGAGAGCGGGACACATCGCGGTGAGCAGCATCGCGATGAGCCCGGTCGCTGCGCCTCCGATCAAGCGGCCGAACTGCCACGCGAGCACGACGGTAAGGAGGCTCGCGAGCACGATCACGGCGCGGCCCACGAGGATCACCTCGGGCGGAGAGATCAGGTTGTAATCCAACCCGAGCGCCACATACCGATCGACGTCTTTCGGGAGATCATCGTGCAGGCTGCGCCCATGCGTCAGGCGGTACACTGGAGCGGCGAGCTCGGCTGCTGCGGCAATGAGATAGCTGGTGACGGTGGGATAGCCGTACCAGCGGCAGTGAAGGCTGCCTGTATTCAGGTGATCGATAACCTGGCTCAACCCATAGCCCTCGTCGATGTAGTCGGAGTAGGGCAGGCCGGCGCGCATCGGCATCACGCGCAATGCGGTCGCGACGAGCACGACGGCAGCACAGCCTATCAGCAACCACCGGTCTGCCATCTGAAAGACTGTGCCACGCCTGACAAGTCATGCGGCAGTGTGGTGCGAGAAACCTGACGGCCTTGCAGGTTAGGAGCTACGCGAGGTGCCCTCAGCGGTCGAGTTCCCGGATGCGCCGACCGGCGGCGGAATCGGCGATGAGTGTGGCGAGCCGCTTCTGCCGGGTCTCATCCTTTTTTGCGCTGATCACCTTGTAGATCGCCGTCCTGCGATACCACGGCGGCTGCGATCGAAAGAACTCCCACGCCTCCTTGTTTGCGCGGAACTGTCGTTCCGCAGCTTCATCGAGCGTCGCCGTCTTCCGCTGCTCGTAGGAGTAGATGGCTGACTTGTCATCGGCGCGCCTTTCAAACGCCGCAAGGCCGGCAGGCGTCATTCGCCCCTCGCGCTTCAACTCGCCGACGCGTTTGATGTTAACTGCGCTCCACGTGCTCCGCCGTTTCCGCGGCGTGAAGCGGATCACGTAGCTCTCGTCATCCAGCCGTTTGCGGATTCCGTCGATCCACCCGAAGCACAACGCCTCATCGACCGATTCCGGCCAGGTGATGCTCGGCCGGCCGCTCTCTCTCTTATGGAAGCCGACCCATAGCTCCGGTGCGGCCTGATGGTTCGCCTCGAGCCATCTTCGAAAGTGCGCCGGTCTGGTGAAAAACTCCACATTCCTCGGCGTCAGCGCCATCGCACTTACCGTCCCGACGTCCGACAGCTGTCGCGCTACTCCTCGCCGTCGTAATACTCGAGGTTCTCGCCGCGCAAGATCCGCCGCTCGGGAGACCGAACGAGCCACTTCTTGCTATCGGGATAGAAAGCGGATTCGCCGATCGGATTGTCTGCGACGACGTAAATGACCAGGTCTTCGCCGCCTTCGTTGATGAACTGGTGCGGCTCACCCGGCGTGAAAATGAATGCGTCGCCCGGTTCGATCGCCGTCCGGCCGTCCTTATGCCGTGCGATGCCGCGCCCGGAGATCACATGGTAGAATTCCCACTGGGCTGAGTGTGAATGATACGGATACGGCGTCGCGCCCGCCGGGATCCTCAGGATTTCGACATCGAACGGGTGGCGCTTCATCAGGTCAGTCGAAAATGGATCACGACCGAGCGCTTCGGAGATACCTTTGCCGGCACCTGAGAACTTCCCGTTCGGCGAAGACCACGAGTCTTCCGCCAGCGTGTTGGTATTCACCTTCCGCATCGATCTCTGCAGTCGAGGGGCCTGCCCTACGATCGCCTAAGCGCCGGCAGTCAGCCCGATCGCTTGGAACGAGCTGATGACATCATCGGGCCCGCGCTCCATGAAGAAGCACTCGTAAAACCCGGGACCGAGTTCCCAGTGGTCGCCCTTGTAGTACTCGTCACGGTAAAAGCGCCAGATACCGCTCACGATCACGAGCGAGCTGATGCGATCATTCCAGAAATCGCCGACGTAGAGGAAGCTGAGATTCGTGCGCGCATACGCTCCGCGGAAATCCGGGATGATCATAGACCACGACCTCCGGCATACGCGGCGCCACCGTCACGATCTCTGCTTCGTTCCCTCGGATGCGGCACAAGCGTAGTAACGCAGCGGACCGACTTGCCATTTGGTGTCGATGACAGCGCCATTGTCTGGCGACAGCTCAGTTTTGGGGATTTCGCTCATATGCGTGTGGCGGATTTCACCAGACCGGCGACAGGCTGTCGAGGACAGGATCACCGGGATTCACGGCCGGCGGGCGCGGCGCGGAGCGCCGTTGTCGCCGGGGATGCTATCGCCGCTGGTGTATGACGAAGTGCTCCGGCTGTGAGCGATAAGACGAAGATCGCGGACGACGGCAGCTCTAGAGCGGCCGAGGACAGCGTCCTGGCTACAACTGATCGGCGACCGCCGCGACGCTCTTCCGCGGGCGGAAATTCGACATCTCGACGTCATGCAATTGCCGGATGCTGTAGACCGGCGTGCGCAACGAGAACAGCACCTTGAGCTTCGCTTTCCCGATGATGTCGCCGCGCTCGACGAGCTCATAGTTGATCGAGAGCTCGCGCAACACGGCGATGATCCACAGGAGCCGGAATGGCTGCTGCAGCTTCATGTCAAACTTCACCAGCTTGTTGTCCGCTTCCGAGACCCACGCTGTTCCCTCGACGACCCCGAGAAAACGGTCGGCCGTGTTGCGTTTCTTCGGCGGATCGGGTTTGGGCTTGAACGTCACGCGCCTGGCTGGCTGACCGGCGATGCTGTCCGTCCCGACAACCTGAAAATCGAACCGCTCGGGCATCTGGTGCTTCGCGGAAAACTCCTGAAGCGTCGTCTTGTTCTCATCGTCATCATCTTTCGATGACGAGCTTTCCTCCGGCAGCCGTACCTTCCCTTCGATCTCGCGGCTAATGAAGGTCATCGGCTTCGGATCCCCCGGCCGCATGATGGCGACCGCTTTCGCGGTGCCGCGCAGACGTCCACGTGCGTCCCATTCCTGCACGCGCATCTTCGCGTCGTACTCGAGTGTCGGCAGTTGCTTGCGAAAGTTCTCGGCGTCGGCGAGCGCCCGCTCGAGCATGCGGCCGACTTCCGGGTCGAGCGGTTCGGCGCGCGCCGGCGAGCCGAGCACCACTGCGAGCAGCAGCGCGGTCAGAAATGCTGTAGCCGCTTCCCTGCGGGAAGCGCGAGGGTGACCCTGGCACGCGGACACCCCGTCGCTCGCAGGGCGGCGGCTACAGAAGGCGGAAGAGCTAGATCTTGTGCTCGCGATTGTCCGAGCGCAGCCGAATTGTCTTGTTCTGCAAATCATGTGACGCGCGGATGAAGCGCACGGTCTTGCTCTTCGCCCTCATCAGAATCGAGTGCGTGATGGTGCTTGGACCTTGCGTTTTCACGCCTCCGAGTAAAGCGCTGTCGCTGATGCCGGTTGCGCAGAAGATGATGTTTTCGCCGTGCGCGAGATCATCCGCGTAGTAGACGCGCCCGAGCTCGGCGCCGTAGCCGTCGGCGATCAACTGCTCGCGTTCCTTTTCATCGCGCGGCCACATCTTGCATTGCATGTCGCCGCCCAGGCACTTGATCGCTGCCGCCGCGAGCACTGCTTCCGGCGAACCGCCGATCCCCAGGTAAATGTCGATCCCGCTATCCTGAATGGCAGGGCCGATCGCGGCCGCGATATCCCCATCGCTGATCATGCGTAGTGACGCGCCGACGCGTCGAATTTCGGAGACGATCTCCTTGTGGCGCGGCCGATCGAGCATCATGACCACGACGTCCTGCACGCGCTTGTTCAGCGCCTTCGCGACGCCGAGCAGGATCTCCTCAACCGGGCTCTCGACCTTCACCGTCTCGATCCCCGCGATCTGCATCGCTCGCACGACCTGCGGGCCGTACGAAAGCTTCATCATGTAGAAGGCGGGAATGTCGCGTAGCGCCTCCTTCACACCCTGCTCCGGGCTGGCAGCCGCGATACAGGTGATCGAATTCGGCGCTCCCTTGGAGATGTTCGTGGTGCCGTCGATCGGATCGAGCGCGATGTGGAACGGCGGCGAGCCCGGCATCCACGTGCCAAGCTGTTCGCCCTTGAAGATGCCCGGCGCATCGTCCTTGATCCCTTCACCGATGACGACCTCGCCGCAGATGTTCATCAGGTCGAACATCCCGCGGATCGCATCGCAAGCCGCCGCGTCCGCCGCCTCCTTGTCGCCGCGCCCCAGCCACTGCAGGGAATTCAGCGCCGCGGCCTCACAGGCGCGGACGAAGTCGAATTCGATGATGCGCTCGATGTCGTGGTAATTCTGCTTGGGAAGGCGTGGCATGGTCGGAAATTAAGAAGGAAGAATTGAGAATTATGAAGGCAGAATTGCGACAGCGGCCAGTTGACTCAGCCGCAAATGGTTAGAAAGAGGTGAGCGGCCGCACTTTAAATCTTAATTTTAACTAGTTTCCAATGGAATGGCTCTCTGACCCGCACGCCTGGATCGGGCTGCTCACGCTCACAGTGCTCGAGATCGTCCTCGGCATCGACAACATCATCTTCATCTCGATTCTATCCGGCAAGCTCCCCGCCGCGCAGCAGGCGAAGGCGCGGCAGACCGGTCTCGCACTCGCGATGATCATGCGCGTCCTGCTGCTCCTGTCGCTCTCCTGGATCATCGGCCTGACGAGGCCGCTCTTCGGGGTTTTCGGCTTCGACGTCACCGGACGCGCCATCATTCTCATCGGCGGCGGCCTGTTCCTCATCGCGAAGAGCACGCACGAAATTCACAACAAACTCGAAGGCGCGGATGAGGATGGCGAGGTCCGGGCCGCGCCCTCGTTTCAATCAGTGCTGATCCAGATCATCCTTCTCGACATCGTCTTCTCGCTCGATTCGGTGATCACCGCGGTCGGCATGGTCGATCAGATCGGCGTGATGATCGCCGCCGTGATTCTCGCGGTGGGCGTGATGATGTTCTCGGCGGCGCCGATCAGCGGCTTCGTCGAGCGACACCCCACGATCAAGATGCTGGCGCTAAGTTTCCTGCTCCTGATCGGCGTGAACCTGATCGGCGAAGGGCTCGGGTTCCACATTCCGAAGGGTTACACCTACTTTGCGATGGGCTTCGCGGTGTTCGTTGAGATGTTGAACCTCAAGCTCCGCAAGCAGGCGAAGGTGCCCGTGAAGCTGCACAATCCGCCGCCGCGGATCTGACTACGCTTCACGGCGGACCAATCGTAAGTCGCACCGCGCCGGCCATTGGCCATGCGTCTCCGGATTGCTCGTCGACGGACCACGCGCGGAACGTCAGCTCGCGAGCCGGGAGCGTTCTGCCGCTGATGGTGTGTTTAAAGCCCGCAGGAGCGATCTTGCCGCCGCCGAACCGCTCGGCGATGTCTCTCCGCCTCGTCCCGGTGTCGAGCACGGTCCATGGCATCCATGCTCCGTCGGGTGTCTCATATCCCAGCACCACGCAATCAGCGCGGACCAGTTGGGTTCGCTTACGAGCCCAACCTCTCACCGCCAATTCGTTGCTCTCTGGCCGATAACCGACCTGTTCGAGGACACCTGTCGAACCATCGGCCGGCGGCGGTGCGGTGCTCACCGCGCGCGCAAGTTGCTCCGGCACCAGGCGCGGCCGCAGCAAATCGTGTTTCGCCAGGGTGGTGATCGTGGCCGCAGTGTTCTCGTACGGCGAGAGTAAGCGAAATTCGGGATTCGCCCGCAGCACGTTGCTCCATCGAAGGACCAGCGCCCGGTGCCGCCGTTCAGATTCAGTCTTTGCGAGAAGCGCCTCCTCTCTGCGGAAAGCCGAAACTCCCAACACGAGCAACAACAATGCTGCTACACCGCACGTGCGGCGCCACCACGCGGCAGCACGCTCGTGTTCGCGTATTTGCCCGTAAATGCTGCCGGCAAGCCCGCTGACAGCCACGTAAAAGAACGCGGTGTAGGGAGCATACCGGAAATGCAGCGGGGCATCTGGCCCGAGCGCAAGCCGACCTGCACCGGCCACGAGTCCGGAGACCAGCGTATGAATGCCCACCGCCGCAAACGGATAGTGAGGCTGCCAGCGTCCCGAGGCGAGAGACAGTCTGATCGCCGTGCCAGTCAGTGCGGCGAAGAGAAATCCAACCACTAGCCCAGCACCGAGCGGAAAAGGTGACAGCACAATGTCGCCGAGCCAGCGAGCCGCGAAGGCTGCGTATTCCGGAGCTTTATAAATCGACAGCACCAGCGGTGGAGCTAGAGGCGGGTGTGGTAGCCATAGAAATAACAGCTGATCGATGTGACGCCGGCGCCAGCGTAGCCGCAACGTGCCAGACGTGCGGTTCGGTTCGCAGACTCAGACCTCGCTCCAGGCGAAGTTGTTCGTGTGACCAGCGGAACAGCAAGCAGCCAGACGAGCATGCCGTTGGCAACCGTATAGGTACTGAAGTGGGCAAGGGCAGCGTTGGCGCCTGCTTTGTGCCACGGGCCCAAACGCGACAAGTTGATCAAGCACGCACCGAGCAGCGCCAGAGGCGGCACGAACAGTTCTCCCTGAATGCTGAGGACGAAGCTCTCGTACTGTCGCGGCCAAAATAGCCAGACGTTCATCGCAGCGAAGCAAACCAGCGATGCCAGGGGCGAGCCGCAGCTACGCCGTGCCAACGCATAGAGCAGGACAGAACCGGCGCAGACAAGGGCAAACGTCAGCACCATGATGTAACGGACATCCCATCCAGCTGCGAGCGCGACCGGCAGATAAACCAGCCGCGGAAATAGCTTGCGACTTTCGTTATGCTGGCTGCAGAGCTCAGCGAAGGTGAGGGTCCCCTGGAGATGCGACGCGATCTGCGCCCCGGGCGTCTGCCACTCGTCCCAAAAAGGAACTGCCACCCAGTGGGTGCACATCATGTAGAACGCCAATGCGGGCGGCCCCGCGATGACTAGCAGGAGCACCACGCGTTCGGAGAGTGGCGTTAGCGCCGACCGTTCCAGGCTCACAATCAACACCGCTGCGGAGTAGCGCTAGTCATACGGGTGAATCTGCTGCGAGCTGAACCGTTCTAAATACACGTGAGCCTCAATCGTTCCCGTGTGTCCGCTGTCGCAGCGGCTGTGGCGGAGATTCGAAGCATGAATATCGACACGGAATCCGGTTGCCCCGCAACTGTGTATGGCTATTCGGAGTAACGCGTACGGCACCTGACCATCGATGAGCAGCAGCAATGACAGAGATTACATCCTCGGCACGCACGATGACGAGATCGCGCGTCTCGGCCTGCAGCATCGCGTCTGGCGGAACGCGGTGACGGATTGCTGGCACCGGGTCGGTATCACGCACGGCTGGCGGGTCATCGACATCGGAGCTGGTCCGGGCTACGCGACCGCCGATCTGGCGGAGATTGTAGGACCAACCGGCGCCGTGCTGGGCATCGAGCGCTCGGCGCGCTTTCTCGAAGCGGCGCACGAGAGGTGTCGCCGGCGCGGGCTCGCAAACGTGGAATTCCGCGAGGCCGATTTGATGGAGATCTCGTTAGGCGAGCTCGGATTCGATGCGAGCTGGTGCCGGTGGGTCGCGTCGTTTGTCTCCTCGCCGGGGAAGCTGATCGGGAACATCGCGGGCGCACTACGGAGGGGCGGCATCGCAATTTTCCACGAGTACAGCGACTACGAGACGTTTCGCTTCATGCCGATCAAGCCCGCGCTCGAGAGCTTCTCGCGTGAGGTGATGGCGAGCTGGAAGGAATCCGGCGGCGAGCCGAACGTGGCGCGCGACCTGCCGGAGTTGCTGCGCGACGCGGGTTTTCGCGTGCTCGAGATGATTCCGCGCGTCCGCACCGTCTCGCAGCGTGATTACACATGGCAATGGCCGAAGAGCTTTGTCGAAATCAACATCGCGCGGCTCGAAGAGCTTGGGCGCGTGACGCCGCAGCAGGCTGCTGAAGTGCGCCGCGAATTTGCCGAAGTGGAGGCGGACAGCGAGGCGTGGTTCACGACACCGATGTTTCTCGAGATCGTGGCGCGAAAGGAATGAAAACGTTGCCCGCCGCCTTGGCTGTGATCGCGCTGGCGTTAGCCTCCGCAAGAGCGGAGTCGATCCTGCTCCGCCCAGCCGCGGTTTTCGACGGTCACGAAATGCATGCCGGCTGGTCGGTGCTCATCACTGGCGACAAAATCGCCGCGGCAGGCTCGAACGTTTCGGCGCCGCCCGATGCGCGCACGATCGAACTGCCCGGCCAGACGCTGATGCCCGGGATGATCGAAGGGCATTCGCACATGTTCCTGCATCCGTACAACGAGACGAGCTGGAACGACCAGGTCGTCCAGGAGTCGATCGCGTTGCGCACGGCGCGCGCGACCGTGCATGCGCGCAAGACGCTGGAGGCGGGCTTCACCACCGCGCGTGATCTCGGCAGCGAAGGCGCTGGTTACGCGGACGTCGGACTGAAGCAGGCGATTGATGCGGGCATCATTCCCGGCCCGCGGTTGTTGATTGCGACGCTCGCACTTGTGGCGACTGGGAGCTACGGGCCGAAGTTGTCGACCGATGTGTCTGTTCCGCAGGGCGCGCAGGAGGCCAGCGGCGTTGAAGGCGTGATTCGCGCGACGAGGGAGCAGATCGGCAAAGGCGCCGACATTGTAAAGGTCTACGCTGATTATCGGTGGGGCAACGGTGAGCCTTCACGGCCGACGTTTTCTCAGGAGGAACTGAACGCGATCGTGCAGACGGCGCGCGCAGCAGGCCGGCCAACGGTGGCGCATGCCACCACGCCTGAAGGGATGCGGCGCGCAACCGAAGCCGGAGTGGAGACGATCGAACACGGCGAC
>DATHXZ010000100.1:0-1650 GCA_035459405.1 Chthoniobacterales bacterium | reverse complement strand
GGCAGGCCTCCAGCCTGTAGCGTGCGCGCCCGCGAAAGCTCGCGGGCTCCTCATGCTAACGATTCGCGACCTGCGCAAAACAATGGGTGGCCGGACTCTGTTCGAGAACGCCACGATGACGGTGAACTATGGCGAGCGCGTGGCGCTCGTCGGGCCAAACGGCGCGGGCAAATCGACGCTCTTCAATGTCATTCTGAAGCGGGACACGCCGGACGCGGGGGCGGTCGAGCGCGACGAGTGGACGATGGTTGGCTATCTGCCGCAGGAGAGCGAGCCGGTTGGTGACGAGACGGTGATGGATGTGGCGACCGGGCGCGCGGGCGAGTTGCAGGGCCTGGAGAAGCAATTGCACGCGCTCGAGCAGGCGGGCGACGTCAGCAGTGCGGAGTATCTCGAGGCGCACGCGAAACACGAGGCGCTCAGCAATCCGCAGGTGGATGCGAAGGCGAAGAAGATGTTGCGCGGGCTTGGCTGTCGTGAGTCGGACTTCGATCGTCCGGCGAAGGAGATGAGCGGCGGCTGGGTCATGCGCGCGCATTTGGCGCGGTTGCTCGTGATGGAGCCCGACCTGCTCCTGCTCGACGAGCCTACCAATCACCTCGATCTGCTCTCGCTCCTGTGGCTGCAGGATTACCTGAAGAACTACTCAGGCGCGCTGCTGCTGATCTCGCACGATCGCCAGTTCATGGATGAAGTGGTCGAGAGCGTCTACGAGATCAGCGAGCAAAAGCTAATCGGCTACACCGGCAACTACTCCGAGTTCCTCCGCCAGCGCGAGGCGAACTACGACCAGCAGCTCGCGGCCTATAACAACCAGCAGAAGGAGATCGCGCGGCTGCGTGAGTTTTACGAGCGCTTCCGTCAGGTGGCGTCGAAGGCTTCGCAGGCGATGAGCAAGCTGAAGCAGATCGAGCGCATGGAGCTGATCGACAAGCCGACCCCGCCGAAGAAGCCGTTCCGCTTTAACATCCCGCAGCCGCCGCGCAGCGGTCAGCGTGTGATCTCACTCGAAGGCATTCACCAGGCCTACGGCACGCATCAGGTGTATCGCGGGCTCGATCTGATGATCGAACGCGGCGAGCGCACGGTGTTGGTCGGGCCGAACGGCGCGGGCAAATCGACGCTGCTGAAGATTCTCGCGTGCGTGATCCCGTTTCAGCAGGGCGAGCGCAAGCTCGGGCACGCGACGAAGATCGGCTACTTCTCTCAGCATCGCGCCGACACGCTCGATGCGAACAAAACCGTCTTGCAGGAGGTGATGGACGCCGCACCTACACTGGCCGAGAACGAAGCGCGCGGCATCCTTGGTTCGTTCCTGTTCCGAAAGGATGACATCTACAAGAAGACCGGCGTGCTCAGCGGCGGCGAGAAGAGCCGGCTGAACTTGATCAAGTTCCTCGTCGACCCGCCGAACCTGCTCTTGATGGATGAACCGACGACGCATCTCGACATCCACGCGCTCGAGTCGCTCATCCTCGCGCTCGCGGCCTACGAGGGCACGCTCGTGTTCATCTCGCACGACGTGCATTTCATCCGCAAGCTCGCGACGAAGGTTCTGCACGTGAATGCCGGGCAGGTGGCATCGTATCCCGGCGGCTACGATTACTTCCTCGAGAAGAGCGGCGCGTTGAACGACGAACGCGCGGCGCT
>DATHXZ010000099.1:0-2590 GCA_035459405.1 Chthoniobacterales bacterium | reverse complement strand
GACTTTAACGCGGGCCTGTTTGCCATCCAATCCGTCGAGCACGCCGACCACCAGCGCGAGCCACGTGCCGGCGAGCAGATTGCCTGAGGCAAATAGCACCGTCACGAGCGACGAGACCGCGGCGGTGAAGAGCGTGATGTGCATCGGCGTGATCCGCGTCCAGCACAGGCGCCGGATGATCGCAGTCTCGATCGGCCCATGCGCGATGGCTGGGAGGTCGAGGGTGCCGTTTTGCGCTGCGTCGAAAACCAGGTCCTCGGCAAGCCTGATGTTCTCGGGCTTCGGCGCAGGGAACCACAACGGCCGGATGTGGCGTCGCAGGTTCGTTACATAGGTGGGCTGCTCGCGCGCGTCGATCAGCTCGATTCCTGTCGCGGCCAACGCTGCGAAGATGGCGAGAGTTGCTTCAGCATTGCGAAAGCCTCTGTCGACAAATGCCGCTCCACAGATGTGATGACCTGCGGAACGACCGAGAGCAGTGAGCAGCGGCTGGGTGTCTGCAGCCGGCACTGAGTCAACCAGCAGCACCGGTGTGTCGCTCTTCAGCAAAGGATCGAGTAGACGCGAATCAAAGTACGATCCGCCGTCCACCAGAAGAGCGCCGCCCATGTCGCTGATCGCATCGCGACTAACCAGATCGACAACGATCTCACTCCGCGCCCAGCTCGGCCTCTGGACGTGACGGCGAATCTCTTCCGGAGACGAGGAAACGATGCTCGCCCGCCGGACGCCGAGCCTTTGCAGAACTCGCAGCAGGCGCTCGAGCATGGAAATCCCGCAAAGCTCGACGAGCGCGCGATCCGGCTCCGCTATGATGACGACTTCGCGGGCTGTTGCTGGCATTCGATCTCTCAGCTTTACACCAGAGCGGCACCTCGGTGCACACGCTGATATTAGTTTCGAATTGTCGAGGCGGTCCGCAGCACCTACGCTCGCGCACGGAAGCGCGAAGCTTCCCACATCGGAGGATTTTATGAGCACCACTGCGATCGCGGAGCAGGAGACCGGGACAAAACTCAGCCAGCTCGAGCAGCTGAAGCGATTCACGAAAGTCGTTGCGGACACTGGCGACTTCGAAACCATTCGCGATTTCAAGCCGCAGGACGCGACAACCAATCCGAGCCTCATCCTCGCCGCGGCGCAGAAGCAGGAATACGGACATCTGCTCGAAGAGGTGCTGCGCAACCGGAAGAACTCCGGGTTGATCGGCGCGGCGCAAATCGAAGACACGATCGATCATCTGCTCGTCTCGTTCGGCGCGCAGATTCTCTACATCGTGCCGGGTCGCGTCTCAACGGAGACGGACGCGCGGTTGTCGTTCGACGTGGAGGGAACGATCAACAAGGCGCGGCAACTGATCGCGCTTTACGCGTCGAGAGGTATCGATCGCGAGCGCGTGCTGATCAAGATCGCCTCGACCTGGGAAGGCATCGTCGCCGCCGAGCAGCTGGAAACAGAGGGGATCAAATGCAATCTCACCCTGCTGTTTTCCTTGCCGCAGGCGGTCCGCTGCGCGGAGGCGAAGGTGCAGCTGATTTCGCCTTTCGTCGGGCGGATCTACGACTGGTACAAGGCTGCGAACAAGCGCGATTACACTGGCGCGGAAGATCCGGGCGTGCACTCGGTGCAGGAGATTTACACCTATTACAAGAAGTTCGGCTACGAGACCGAGGTGATGGGAGCGAGCTTCCGTAATCTCGGCGAGATCATCGAGCTGGCAGGCTGCGATCTGTTAACCATCAGCCCTGAGCTGCTCGCGAAACTGGCGGCGTCCGACGCGCCGGTCGAGAGGAAGCTTGATCCCGAGACCGCGCGCGCCGCTGATTTGAAACGACTGCAGCTGGACGAAAAGACGTTCCGCTATCTCTTCAACGAGGACGCGATGGCGACAGAAAAAACTGCGGAGGGCATCCGTAAGTTCGCCGCCGACATCGTGAAGCTCGAGAAGTACGTAGCGGCGAAGATCCAGCCTTAGCAAAAGCGACGGCGGGACGGATGTTCAACGTCGTCCTTGTCGAGCCTGAGATCCCGCCGAACACCGGCAACATCGGCCGGCTTTGCCTCGCGACGCGGTCGACGTTGCACCTGGTGCAGCCGCTCGGGTTCGAGATCGACGATCGGATGCTGCAACGCGCAGGTCTGGACTACTGGAAAGAGGTCGACGTGCGGCTGTGGGCGTCGTTCGCCGAGTTGCAGGCCGCGCAGACAGCTGACGCGCGGTATTTCTTTCTCACGACCAAGACGAGGCGCGCCTACTACGATCAAGCGTTTCAGCCCGGTGACTTCCTCGTCTTCGGCCGCGAGACAAAAGGCTTACCGGAGGCTCTGCTCGCCAGGAATGCATCGCAACTGCTCACGGTCCCGATGCACGGCACGCGCAGTCTCAACCTCGCCACCGCCGTCGCAGTTGTCCTGTTCGAAGCCGTTCGCCAAAACACGATGCCCTGACCGCGGGCCGGCCCCGCCGAGGCGCAACTACTTGCCGGAGCTGTGGTTGAATAAGTCACCTGAGTGTTTGTCTGACCTCCACATGACTATGACACGTCTCGGAATTTTATTTTTGCTCGCGAGCCTTGCCTTGCCGCTGCCC